>CAYVGD010000130.1:0-7481 GCA_964450095.1 uncultured Polaromonas sp. | reverse complement strand
CAGGGCTCCTGCGTGTAGCGCGCCAGGCCCGGGCCGGCCACGGTGTGCACCTGGGGATGCAGCAGGCCGGCCTGGAGCAGCTGCGCGATCAGCACGCCCATGCCGCCTGCGGCGTGGAAGTGGTTCACGTCGGCGCTGCCGTTGGGGTAGATGCGCGCCAGCAGTGGCACGCAGCCCGACAGCTCGGAAAAGTCGTCCCAGGTCACCCGCCAGCCGGCGGCGCGCGCCATGGCCACCAGGTGCAGCGTGTGGTTGGTCGAGCCGCCGGTGGCCAGCAGCCCCACCATGCCGTTGACGATGACTGCCGCCTCCACCTGCTCGCCCATGCCGGGGCTGCCCGCGTGGGCCAGGGCGAGCGCGTGCTGCACGCCGGCGGCGGTGAGCGCCTCGCGCAGGGGCGTGCCGGGGTTCACGAAGGAGGCGCCAGGCAGGTGCAGGCCCATGATCTCCATGAGCATCTGGTTGGAGTTGGCGGTGCCGTAGAAGGTACAGGTGCCCGGGCCGTGGTAGGCCGCCTGCTCGGCCGCCAGCAGCTCGTCGCGGCCGATCAGCCCCTGCGCATGCCGCTGGCGGGCCTGCGCCTTGTCGTCGTTCGACAGGCCCGACCCCATGGGCCCGGCCGGCAGGAACACCACCGGCAGCTGCCCGAACTGCAGCGCCCCCATGAAGAGGCCGGGCACGATCTTGTCGCAGATGCCCAGCATGAGTGCGGCATCGAACACGTTGTGCGACAGCGCCACCGCCGTGCCCAGCGCGATCACGTCGCGCGAGAACAGCGACAGCTCCATGCCGGCCTCGCCCTGCGTGATGCCGTCGCACATGGCGGGCACGCCCCCGGCCACCTGCGCGGTGGCGCCGGCTTCGCGCGCGATGCGGCGGATCAGCTCGGGGTAGCGTTCGTAGGGCTGGTGGGCCGAGAGCATGTCGTTGTAGGCCGTCACGATGCCCAGGTGCGGCTGCCGCTCCTGGTGCAGCACGTGCTTGTCGGCCGCCGGCAGCGCGGCGTAGGCGTGCGCGGCATTCGCGCAGCCCAGGCCGCTGCGGTAGCGGCCCGGCTTCTTGCTGCGCGCCAGCATGTCCAGGTAGGCGCGGCGGCTGTCCTGGCTTCGTTCGCGGATGCGCTCGGTCACCTCGGCCACGGTGGGATGCAGGGGGGCGGAAGGGGTGTTCATGGGGCGTGCGGGAGAGGTTCGGTGGCCGGGCTCAGTGGCCGATTTCAGTGGGCGGTTGGCGTTTCATCTGGGTTGGCTTGTTTCGGTTGGCGTTGATGTTCCAGTTGCCTTCTTCAGGTGCAAGCCTCACCGGCCGGGCTTGGCGGCAGGCCCCGGGGCAGGTCCAGGCACAGGTTCGGGGCTCGCGTCCTGCGGTGCGGCCAGCCACAGCGCGAGCGGCACGCGCCGCTGGTGCAGCAGGCAGGACACCGGCAGCGCCGCGTCCGGCGCAGCCAGCGCCCGGCCGAGCGCGGCGAGCTTCTCGGTCCCGGCCACCGGCAATGCGATGTGCCGCGCCTTCAGGAGCTGCGCCAGCGTGTGCGACAGCCGCGGGAAGGGCGCTGCCTGGAAGCTCGCGTTGTGCGCCAGCGGCGTGTCTTCGGCCGCAAGGCCTGTCGCTAGGCAGGCGGGGGCCGTTTCGCGCTGCGCCGGGTCACCCGCGAGCGCCATTGCGTGCGGCAGAGCCATCGCGCGCGGCAGAGCCGGGTCGCCCGGAAAGAGCGAGGCGGTGTGCCCGTCGCTGCCCAGGCCGAGCACCAGCACGTCGGCCGGGCCCAGGGTCCGCAGCATGCGATCGACCCTGGCCGCTTGTTCGGCCGGTGGCGGCGGCGCTTCATCCAGCACCCAGGGGTGAAAGCGCGCGGCAGCGGCCGCACCGCGCAGCAGGTGCTGTCGCACCAGGTGCGCGTTGCTGGCCCCGTGCGATGCGGGCACGCAGCGCTCGTCGGCCAGCGTCACATCCACGCATGCCCAGGCCACCGGTTGCTCGGACAGGGCTTCAAAGAGCGCCACCGGCGAGCGCCCACCCGAGACCACCAGCACCGCACGCCCGCGCGCACCGATGGCCTGCGACAACCTGCCGGCGATGTCCTGCGCCAGGGCAGGGGCCAGCTCGGTGGCAGGCCGCAGCTCGGCGGCCAGCCCCAGGGCCCGGGCGCGGGCCTGGAGTTCAGCGAGCAAGGCCGGCAGATGGGGGGCGGCATGCGCGGGCGCTGAACCAGGCACCGGGGACGCTTTGCTTTCGCTCAGGCCTGCGCTTGCCGTGCTGGCTCCCGGGTTGGCGGCGGCTGGGGTGGCCATGGGCTCAGCCTTCCTCGAACCAGCTCAGGCCCTCGCGCGCCACCAGGGCCGAGGCGGCGGCCGGGCCCCAGCTGCCGGCGGGGTAGGGGCGGGGTGCGTCGCCCTGCTGCTGCCAGGCCGCGAGGATGGGGTCCACCCAGGCCCAGGCGGCTTCGAGTTCGTCGCGGCGCATGAAGTGGGTCAGCCGGCCCTTGATCACGTCGATCAGCAGCCGCTCGTAGGCTTCGGCGCGGCGCTTGTCGGAGGAGTTCTGCAGGTCCAGGCCCAGCTCCACGGGGTGCAGCGCCATGCCCGAGCCGGGCTCCTTGGCCATCAGCCCCAGGCGGATCGACTCCTGCGGCTGCAGGCTGATCACCAGGCGGTTGGGCGTGTGCGGCCCGTCCTGGCCGAAGATGGAAAACGGCTGCTCCGCAAACTCGATGATGATTTCGGAACGCCTGGCCTGCATGCGCTTGCCGGTGCGCAGGAAAAAGGGCACGTGGGCCCAGCGCGCGTTATCGATGTGCGCGCGCAGCGCCACGAAGGTTTCGGTGCGGCTGCCCGCAGGCACCTGGGGCTCCTGCAGGTAGCCCGGTGCGGGCTGCCCGTCGGCCATGCCTGCCGTGTACTGGCCGCGCACCGTGCCCTGCCGCACGGCCGCCGGGTCCATGGGCCGCAACGAGCGCAGCACCTTGAGCTTTTCGTCGCGCACGTCGTCGGCGTCCAGAGAGATGGGTGGCTCCATGGCCACAATGCACAGCAGCTGCAGCAGGTGGTTCTGCAGCATGTCGCGCAGCGCGCCCGCGTGGTCGTAAAAGCCCGCGCGCGAGCCCACGCCCACGGTCTCCGCCACGGTGATCTGGATGCTGCGGATGAAAGGCGCGCGCCACAGCGGCTCGAAGATGGCGTTGCCAAAGCGCAGCACCATGAGGTTCTGCACCGTCTCCTTGCCCAGGTAGTGGTCGATCCGGTAGGTCTGCGCCTCGCTGAAGTGGCGCGCGACCTCGTTGTTGATGCGCCGGGCCGAGGCCAGGTCGCTGCCCAGGGGTTTTTCCAGCACCACCCGGTCGTGCGGGCGGATCAGCCCGGCCTGGCCCAGGTGCGCACAGATGGGCGCGAACAGGTCGGGTGCGGTGGCCAGGTAGTCGATGCGCTGCGCCTGCGGCCGCAGCACCGGCTGCAGTTTTTCAAAGTCGGCGGCGCGGCTGGCATCGAGGCACACGGGCTCCAGCCGCCCAAGGAACTGCTGCCAGGCCTCGGCCTCCCAGGCGCCGGGCGCCACGAAATCGCGCGAGCGCTGGTCCACGAAGCGCTGGTAGTCGGCGCGGCTGATGGGCTGGCGGCCCAGGCCCAGGATGCGCGTGTCCGCAGGCAGCCGGCCGTGCAGGTGCGCCATGTAGAGCGCCGGCAGCAGCTTGCGCACGGACAGGTCGCCCGAGCCGCCGAAGATCAGCAGGTCCAGCGCGGGCTCGTCGGTGGCAGGCATGTGGCGCAGTGCGGTTTCAAGGCGGCCCCGCGGATGCGGGTGTGCCCCTTTGTACTGCAAGAAGGCCGGGGCAGGGCTGCTCGTGCGCTCTGCCATGGATGTGCCGGGGCCATGATGCGGCGAGGTGGGTGATGGGGTGTGCGGAGGTGCTGCCGATGTGGTGCCTAGGTGGTGCGAAGGCGGTGCCTTGGCGGTGCTAAGGCGGTGCTAAGGCGGTGCTAAGGCGGCGTGGAGGCCGAGCGGATGCAGCGCGCCGACAGTGAGGCGGCGGCGGGGTGACTGCGGTCTGGCGCCAGTGTCTTGCCTGTGTTCGGGGCCTGAACGCTGTGCCGCCATGCGGTGCGGCCATGCGGTGCGGCAGTGCCATGCCGCGTGGTGGTGTGCGCGGCAGAGCCGTACAAGCTGCCGCCCCGACCGCCTCAGCCGTCCCAGCCGTCCCAGCTGCCTCAGCCGCCTCAGCCGCCTGCAGTCGCCACCCGTGGCTGCGCCTCGACCTGCGTGAGCCAGGCCTCGAAGCCGACGGGGCGGGCCAGGTGCCAGCCTTGGAACAGGTCCACGCCCAGCGCGTGCAGCATGCGGTGCTGCTCGGCGGTTTCCACGCCCTCGGCCACGGTGGCCATGCCCATGCCGCGGCACAGCTGCACCACGCCCTCGAGCAGGCGTCGGGCGCGCTCGCAGTGCGCCAGGTCGCGCACGAAGGCGCGGTCGATCTTCACGCGGTCGAAGGGCAAATCGCGCAGCTGGCTGAGCGCCGAGTAGCCGGTGCCGAAGTCGTCCAGCGACAGGCCGAAGCCCGCGCTGTGCAGCGCCTCCAGCTGCGGCTGGGCAGTGCGCATGTCGTGCACATAGGCCGACTCGGTGAGCTCCAGGTCCAGCGAGCCGGGCGAGACCGCCAGGCCTTCGCACAGCTCGATGAGCTGCTCGCACAGCCCGCCCTCGCGCAGCTGTTCGGCAGACACATTCACGGCCAGCCGCAGGTCGGGCCGGTGCGCCGCCTGCAGCCTGCCGGCTGCCTGCACCGCACGGTGCAGCGCGTTCAGGCCGATGCGCTGCATCAGCCCGGCTTGCTCGGCCAGCGGAATGAATTCATCGGGCGGCACCGCGCCGTGCAGCGGCGTGCTCCAGCGCATGAGCATCTCGCCGCCGCACACCGCGCCGCTGCGGTCCACCATGGACTGGATCTCGAAGCCGAAGGCGTCCTGGTCGGCGTCCAGGCGCAGCTGCGTGAGCAGCTCGGCCCGGCGGCGCACCAGCTGTTCGAGCTGGGGCTCAAAAAACTCCAGGCGGTTGCGGCCGTTTTCCTTGGCCCGGTACATGGCGGCGTCGGCCCGGCGCAGCAGCGTGGCGGCGTCGTGGCCGTCGCGCGGCGCCAGCACCGCGCCGAGGCTGGCGCCCACCGCCAGGCGCCGGTCCTGCGTGGGCACCATCTTGCGGCAGCGCTGCAGCACGGCGTGGCCCAGCTCGGCCAGCGCCGCCTCGGCCTCAACACCCGGGGCCACCACCACGAATTCGTCACCGCCCCAGCGGCCCACGAAGGCCGGCGGTGTCATGGCCTCGGCCAGGCGCCGCGCCACTTCGCGCAGCAGCCGGTCGCCCACGTCGTGCCCGGCCGAGTCGTTGACCAGCTTGAAGCCGTCCAGGTCGATGAAGATCACACCCAGTGGCTCGCCCGAGCGCAGCATTTCCTCGAGTCGCTGCAGCAGGGCGCTGCGGTTGGGCAGGCCGGTGAGCGCGTCGGTGCTGGCCTGGCGGCGCAGCTCCTGCTGCGAGCGCTTGCGCTCGCGCGCGTCCTGCAGTGCCACCACGGTGAAGCGCGCCTCGCCGGCCGTGGGCTGCAGGCTGGCGGTCAGCACGTCCACGTCCACGGCCTCATGGCGGCCGCGCAGCTGGCTTTCGCCGCGCCAGGGCGCCTGGCCCCGCGCCTCGGCCAGGGGCGGCTCCAGGTGCTCGGGCAGGCGCAGGCCGGGCAGCTCGTCCACGCCCATGCCCATCAGGCGCGCCAGCGATTCGTTGCCTTCGACCACGCGGCCCTGCCCGTCGAGCACGGCCAGGGCGTCGTGCGTGTTGGCAAAAGCGTGGGCCATCAGGCGCAGCGAATGCTCGGCCTGACGCTGGTCGGTGATGTCGCGCACCGTGCCCACCATGCGCACCGGCCGGCCCTGTTCGGTTTTTTCGACGGTGCGCCCGCGCAGCCGCAGCCAGCGCCAGCCCGCGCCCCAGCGCACGCGGCAGGCGGTGTCCACGTCTTCGCGGTGGCCTTCGGTGGCCATCTGCCAGGCCAGGGCCACCAGCACGCGATCGGCCGGGTGCACCAGGCGGCGCAGCCGCTCGATGCGGCGCGCCTTGTGCTCCACCACGCGGCCGCGGTCCAGCACTTGGCGCAGGCTCAGGGTGTCGTCCTCGGCCCGCCAGGACCAGATGCCCTCGCCGCTGGCCCAGAGCGCCAGTTGCAGGTGCCGCTCGCTTTCGCGGCTGCGCTGCAGCGCATCGAACAGCTCGGCGCTTTTTTGCTGCAGCAGCTGTTCGGCCTCCTTGCGCGCCAGGCGCTCGCGCTCGGCCCGTTTTTCAAGGCGCCGGAGGTCGGCGTCCTGGGGCGTGTCCGCCGGCGGAGCCTGTGGCCCAGGCTTCATGCGTTCTGCTTGGTGATGACCAGGGTGCAGCCTTGGTCATCGGAGAGGGCCTCCACCTGGAGCGGCTGTCCGGCATGGTTGCCCAGTTCTTCGATCAGCCCGACCGCCAGGACCTCCATGCGGCGGGGCGAGGTGTAGCGCATGCGCATGCAGCGCTCGTCGCGCGACAGCACGGCAAAGCGCGGCAGGATGGCGTTTTCGTAGAGTTTCTTGACCTCGACGTGGATGCCCGAGTCGATGTGGGCGAGGAAGTCGAACACGTCGGGATGGCGCTGAAAGTGCCCGGGATGCGAATGCGCAAAGCTTTGCAGCAGGTGGTGGCCGAAGGCGCGCACCAGGTCGGGCACGGGCGCGCCCGTCAGCTCCGAAAGCCGGCCCACCATCAGCAGTACCTGCTCGTCGGCGTAGCTGCCCACGGCGGTGTAGACGCCGCCGCCCGCGGCCTCGGCGGCCTCGACCATCTGATCGGCAACCTCGGGCGAGAAGCGGCTCTCGACCATCTCGATCAACTCCGTGTAGACCATGCCCAGCATCGACAAACTCCCTTGGCGCGCGCAGGGCCGATGGGCGTGATGCCCATCGGATCTGTGCGGACTGACTTAGTAACAAAGTCTATCAATCGTTTCCGCAGGAGAAAACGCACGGCAATGGCCGAGCGAGGCCTGGGGTTTTGGCCTCACTCCACCGTCACGCTCTTGGCGAGGTTCCGGGGCTTGTCGACGTCGGTGCCGCGTGCGCAGGCCGTGTGGTAAGCCAAAAGCTGCAGCGGCACCACGTGCAGCAGCGGGCTCAAGAACCCGTAGTGCTCGGGCATGCGGATGACGTGGATGCCGTCGCCGTTTTCGATGCGGGTGTCGGCATCGGCCAGCACGTAGAGCATGCCGCCCCGGGCGCGCACTTCCTGCATGTTGCTCTTGAGCTTTTCGAGCAGGCTGTCGTTCGGTGCCACGGTGACCACGGGCATGGCGCTGGTCACCAGGGCCAGGGGGCCGTGCTTGAGCTCGCCTGCGGGGTAGGCCTCGGCGTGGATGTAGCTGATTTCCTTGAGCTTGAGCGCGCCTTCCAGGGCGATGGGGTAGTGCAGCCCGCGGCCCA
>CAYVGD010000129.1:0-7553 GCA_964450095.1 uncultured Polaromonas sp. | reverse complement strand
CAGTTGCTCCGCACCTTCGCCGCAGTTGAGCAGCACGGCCACGCCGCGCCCTTCACGCCCAATGTGGGCCAGGCTTTCGTCCAGGCTCCAGGAATGCATGGAGCGGCCGACCTCCAGCACGTCCAGCAGCGACAGCGGCTCGTGCACGCGGGTGGGCACCGTGTCCTCGGCGCCCCACTGGCCCTTGACCAGTGCCAGATGCAGGTTGCCGCTGGGCTTGTCGCGGAAGGCGTGGGCCGTGAACTCACCCCAGGTGGTGTGCATGGTGCGGCTGCCCACGCGTTCGATCAGCGATTCGGTGCGGCTGCGGTGCTCGATCAGGTCGGCGATGGTGCCGATCTTCAGTCCGTGTTCGGCCGCGAACACCAGCAGGTCCGGCAGGCGGGCCATGGTGCCGTCGTCCTTCATGATCTCGCAGATCACCGACGCCGGCGTGCAGCCGGCCATGGCGGCCAGGTCGCAGCCGGCCTCGGTGTGGCCGGCCCGCATGAGCACGCCGCCATCGACGGCCTGCAGCGGGAAGATGTGGCCGGGCTGCACCAGGTCGGCCGGCTGGGCCTGGCGGGCCACCGCGGCCTGCACGGTGCGGGCGCGGTCCGCTGCCGAGATGCCGGTGGTGACACCCTCGGCGGCCTCGATGGAGACGGTGAAGGCCGTTGAATGCTTGGTGCCGTTGCGGCTGACCATGGGCGGCAACTGCAGGCGCTCGCAGCGCTCGCGGGTGAGCGTCAGGCAGATGAGGCCGCGGCCGAACTTGGCCATGAAGTTGATCGCCTCGGGCGTGACGTGGTCTGCGGCCAGCACCAGGTCGCCTTCGTTCTCGCGGTCTTCCTCGTCCACCAGGATGACCATGCGGCCTGCGGCGAGCTCGGCCACGATGTCTTTGACCGGGGAGATCGCCACGGGCGGGATGAGGGGGGCTGCGGCGTTCATGTGTTCTTTCGGCTGTCCTGGAGCATGCGCTCCACGTAGCGGGCGATCAGGTCGATCTCGAGGTTCACCCGGTCGCCGGCCTGAAGCTGCCCCAGCGCCGTGTTGTCCACGGTGTGGGGAATGATGTTGATGCTGATCTCGGTGCCTTCGCCCTGCGCATGCGAGGCGGGTACGTCGGCCACGCGGTTGACCGTGAGGCTGACGCCGTTGACCGTGATCGAGCCCTTGTAGGCCAGGTACTTGGAGAGCTCGCGCGGCGCGTGGATGCGCAGCTCCCAGCTCTCGCCCACGGGAGCGAAGTGCGTGACCGAACCCAGCCCGTCCACATGCCCGGAGACGATGTGCCCGCCCAGGCGGTCGTGGGCGCGCAGGGCTTTTTCGAGGTTGATGGGGCCGACCCGGTCCAGGCCCGAGGTCTTGGCCAGCGATTCGGCGGAAATGTCGATGGTGAAGGCCTGTTGGGCCACGTCGAGCGAGGTGACGGTCATGCAGGCCCCGTTGAGCGCGATGCTGTCGCCCAGGCCCACGTCGTCCAGGTAAGACGCGGGCGCCTGGATGGTCAGGCGCTTGCCGTGGTCCAAAGAACTGCCGAGGGGGTGGATGGCGGCGATGCGCCCCACGCCGGTGATGATGCCGGTGAACATCGGCGTATTTTCGCAGGGAATTGACCAGCCTCGCCCGGTGCTCGTGCGAAGTCCTTGGCCGGGTGCGCTTGGGCGCGCTTGGGCGCGCTGCGGCAGAGCCGGGCCGCACGGCCCCGAGCAGGTCAGAAGTGCTCGCGCCCGGCCAGGCGGGCCAGCACGCGCAGGTCGGGGCCCACGCGTTCGACGCTGCGAAAAGTCAGGGCCGTGGCCTGGGCCAGCGAATCCAGCGCCGGCAGGGCCGCCATGCCCTGACCCGGGCCCAGCAGACAGGGCGCCAGGTAGAGCAGCAGTTCATCGACGAGCCCGGCCGCCAGCAGGGAGGCGTGCAATTTGCTGCCGGCCTCCAGGTGCACCTCGTTGACCTCGCGCCGGGCGAGGTCGGCCATCAGTGCGACGAGATCCACCTTGCCCTGCGCGTCGGCCAGGCGGGTGAGCTGCGCGCCCCGGGCCTCGAGTGCCTGCCAGCGGTCGGCATCGTTGCTGGCGGTGTAGATCCAGACGGGGGAGGGCGCATCGAAGAGCCGCGCCGTGGGCGGTGTTTGCAGCCGGCTGTCCACCACCACCCGGACCGGCTGGCGCGGGGTGTTCACCAGGCGCACGTCCAGGCTCGGGTCGTCTGCCAGCACCGTGCCGATGCCTGTGAGCACCGCGCAAGCACGCGCTCGCCAGGCGTGGCCGTCAGCGCGGGCCTCGGGCGAGGTGATCCACTGGCTCTGCCCGTTGCCCAGGGCCGTGGTGCCGTCCAGGGAGGCGGCCGACTTCATGCGCACCCAGGGCCTTGCGCGCTGCATGCGGCTGAAAAAGCCCAGGTTGAGTTCCCGCGCCTCGTCGGCGCCCGGTCCGACCTCGACCTGGATGCCCGCCGCCCGCAGCCGCTCGAAACCCTGGCCCGCCACGCGCGGGTTGGGGTCGGTGAGCGAGGCCACCACGCGGCCCACGCCGGCCTCGACCAGCGCGTCGCAGCAGGGGCCGGTGCGGCCGTGGTGGGCACAGGGCTCCAGCGTTACATAGACCGTCGCGCCGCGCACGTCATGCCCGCGCGAGGCGGCGTCACGCAGTGCCATCACTTCGGCATGCGCCTGCCCAGTGCGCTGGGTGTGGCCCTCCCCCAGGACCCGCCCGCTGCGGTTCACGATGACGCAGCCCACCGCCGGGTTGGGCGGCGCGAGCCACCGGGCCTGGGCGGCCAGGGCCAGGGCGCGGTCCATCAACAAGGCGTCGGAGGTCATGGGCTGGAGGGGAGCCGGGCGCATTGGGCGGGCGGCCGGATGGGGCGGTGAACTGTGGAAGGCCGGAAAGTGTAGCCCCGTGCATGGGCCCGCCCGCGGCGATTCGCCGCGCGGGCTGCATGCCGTGGCAATGAGAATTTACGCTGCGCCCGTCCCCGGCCGCCTAGCATCGCCGCGCCATGGTTTGCTTGACTGCGCATCGGTCCACGCGTGCTTGCGCCTCGCGGTGGGCGGAGGCCGGGCCACGCCTGGCGCCCCGCGCTTGGGGCCCTGTCATGCGGTTCGCCCCGGCTGCCCGGCGAGGTTTTACCCTGCTGGAGTTGCTGGTGGTCCTGTCCCTGGTGGCGGCCCTGGCCGGGCTGTCGGTGCCTTCGCTTTCAGCGCTGTGGCTGCGCCGCTGCGTGCAGGCCGCGGGCGAGGCGCTGGTGGCCGACTTGCGCATGGCGCGAAACGAGGCCCTGCATCGCGGTGCGACCGTGGCGGTGTGCTCATCCGCCGATGCGCAAACCTGCAGCGTCGGCGCCGCCTGGGCGGGCGGCTGGATCGTCTTCGTGGACACGGATGGCAACCGCCGCCGCGAAGCCGCCGAACCGCTGCTGCGCGTGCAGCATCGCCTGCCGGGGCTGGCGAGCGTGGCCAGCAGCGCGGCGCAGAACGACAAGGCCGTCTTCAGCTACCAGCCCACCGGATGGGCCAAGGCGGCCAGCCAGACGCTGCTGCTCACCCCCGATGGCCGCGGCGCCGCCGTGCGCGTGTTGTGCATCTCCAGCCAGGGCCGGCCCACGCTGCGGCCCGAAGGGTTTGCCCAGTGCAGCTAGAAAGCCGGCGCCCGCGGCGCTCAACGCACCCGCCTGGACCTTCTTGCGGCATGTACGTCCCCGCCCGATGGGCGCCTGCCCGCTTGCCGGGCTGGCGCCACTTGAAGGGTGGCTTCATGCTCGTGGAGGTGTTGGTCTCGCTGCTGCTGGCGGCACTGGCACTGGCGGCCCTGGCTGGCGCCCAGGCCTCGGCCCAGCGCGCCAGCCGGGGCCACATGCACCGCCTGGTCGCCGCCCAATTGGCCTCGGACCTGGGCGAGCGCCTGCGCGCGTCGCGGCATGCGCTGGGCGATCCGGTGGTGGCCGGTGCCTACGCATTCATGGCAGTGGGAGAGGGCACCACCGAGCCCCATGCCACGCTGTGCGATGGCCCGTCGGCCAATTGCACGCCTTTGCAATTTGCCCAGGCCGACGCGGCGCAGTGGCAGCAATTGTTGCGCCTGCGCCTGCCCGGCGGCTCGGCGCTGGTGCGCCTGACCATCGCCCAGTCCACAGCCGATGTCTGGGTGGGCTGGCTGGAGCCACCCCTGCCGGGCGACGACACCCTGCCCCAACCGCAAGGGGGTTGCCCCGCCGAGCTTTTTCCGGGCCGTGCGGGCGGCCTGCGCTGCACCCACGTCCGGGTGCCCTGGTGAGGCACGCCCACGCCCGCCACTGCCGGGGCCTGACCCTGCTCGAGTGCCTGGTTGCGATGGCGCTCGGCCTGGGCGTGGTGGCGTCGGTCATTTCGCTGGAGTGGGCCTCGAGCCGCAGCGGCCGCCTGTTGGCCGCACAGGTGCAGATGGCCGAGGACGCGCAGATCGGCCTGCAGCTGCTGTCTGCCGAGCTGATGATGGCCGGCTATGCCCGACCGGTGGAGGTGACTTCATCGCCTGGCGGCCAGGCCCGCTGGAAGCTGGCGCAGGCCGCACCGCCCATCCTGGCCTGCGACGGCGGATTTGCATCGCCCACCGCGTCGGGCACGCCGGTCTGCGCCAACGCCCTGGCTGTCGGTGGATCGGCGGCTCTGGCGGTGCGGTACCAGGCCGACGAGCACAACACCATGCCGCTGTCGGGCACGCTCCGCCCATCCGACTGCCTGGGCAACGGTCTGGACACATCGGCAGGCGGCAGCTACCTGGCCGACAACCGCTGGTACGTGGCGGCCAGCCAAGGCCGCAGCGAGTTGCGCTGCGCAGCCCGCGATGGCCAGGTGCAGCCCCTGGTCGACAACGTCGAGAGCCTTGCGCTGTGGTTTTCACAGGCGCTGGCCGTCGACCCGCTGCTGCCCGTGCGCTACGTTCGCGCTGCGGGCGTGAGCGACTTCGCGCTGGTGCGCAGCGTGCGCCTGTGCCTGCTGATGCGCAGCACCGATGCGGTGCTGGAGCCCGGCATGCCCGCCACCTACCAGGACTGTGAAGGCCAGAGCCGCAGCGCCCCGGACCGCCGCCTGCGACAGGCCTTCCACACCACCGTGGCCTTGCGAACGCAAGGGGTGCCCTGACATGAAGGCCCGGTTTCAGGCGAGCGCAGGCCAGGGGCCGGCCACCTCTTGCTTTTTGGAGGCGGGACTGCCGCGTCAGAGACGGCCGGAGTTCAGCGCGCGGGTGTTGGGGCCGCGGGGGGTAGGCCGCAATCGGTCGGGCCGCGCGGGTTCGGGCCGCCGGGGTTCGGGCCCGCAGGCCCCGTGCGCGCGGCGCCTGGGGCCGAAGGGCCAGGCTAGGCGGAGTGGGATCAAGCCATGACCGGCCGAGCCGCCTGCGCGCGTGCCGTGCCCGGCCGCGCCCCATGGACGCAAGCCCTGCCGGACCGAGCGGTGTTTGCTTGGCGCTTGCACGCCCAGACGGCCGGGCGGCCAAGCGTGCATCCTGGGGCACTGCGCCCAGGCGGGTTCGCATCGGCCCAGGGGCCCTGGCCGAAGGGTGAGCAGTGGCGGGCTGCGGTGCACGGCCGTGGCCGCGGTGCAGGGGGCCAGGCGCACGGTTTCAGCCTGGTGATCGTGCTGCTGCTTCTGGCTGCGGTGGCCCTGGGCTCGGTGCACGCGCTCAAGCTCTCGAGCGGCAGCGCCCGCGCTGCGGGTGGCTTTCGCATGCAGGCGCTGGCCTGGCAGGCGGCCGAGGCAGCCTTGCGGTACTGCGAGGCCCAGCTGATGCTGCTCGACGCGCAGCGTCCGGCCGCCTTGCGTGAAGCGGCCATGCCCGTCACGCAGCCCTCGTCGCCCGCATGGGCGCTTGCCAGCCGCTGGCAGGGCGACGCCGTGCTCAGTCCCCCCACCGAGTGGTGGCGGCCCGAGGATGCGGCCGTGGGCAACTGGCCATCGCCGCAATGCCTGGCCGAGAGGCAACCCTGGGGCGACCTGCAGGTCTACACCGTCACGGCCCGCGGCTGGCCGCCGGGTCCGCGGCTGAGCCCCGGGCTGGGCGTCCCAGGCACCGGCACGGTGGTGTGGCTGCAATCTGTGCTGCTCCTGGATGCCGCTGCAGGCCCTGCCGCACCAGCGCTGCGGGGGCGGGTGCAGCGGCGCATTCTTCAGTCGCCGGTGGCGGGGTGAACATGGCGGGAACACCCAAGGTGTCGGCGCGGGGCTTCAGCCTCATGGAGCTCATGGTCGCGATGGTCATCATGGGCCTGCTGGTGGGCCTGGCCTGGCCGAGCTACCGCGGCCATGTCCAGCGCAGCCAGCGCGCCGAGGCTGCCGCGGCGCTGCTGCAGGCGCAGCAGTTCATGGAACGCATCTATGCGGTTCAGGGGCGGTATGACACCAGCATGGGTGTGCCGGTGCTGCCCGCGGCGCTCCAGGCGGTTCCGGCCGAAGGGGTTGCGCGTTACCGCCTGCGGCTGGATTTGTCGCAGTCCGGCGGTTATGTGCTGCATGCCGAGCCGCAGTGGCCGCACCAGGATGCGGCCTGCGGCGGCCTGTGGCTGGCGCACACCGGTGCGCAGGGCCGCACGGGCAGCGGCATGTCGGTGCAGCAGTGCTGGCGCTAGGTGGGGCGCCGGGGCCGGAGAAGTGGTGAAGAAGGTGCGGTAAAGAAGGTGCGGTGAAGAAGGCGCAGGTTTCCCGGGCAAACGTGGTGGCCTGAGGGCAGGCACGGGGCACACATCGGTCATTCTTCCAGTGCCTCCGCAGCCAACGCCAGGCAGCAAGGGAGGGCTGGCTGGCAGGCAAGCAGGCAGAGGCTCCGGGTGAAGGACTCGTGGCGCGCCCGTGTGGGGAGCCGATTTGCGCAGGCTTTGCGCTCATGCCTTGTGCCAGTGCTCTGGGCCAGCGCTTGGTGGCGGTGCTTTGTTGAGACGCCTGGTGCGAGCGCCTTCTAGGTGCTGTCGGTGCGAGCGCCTTCTGCGAGCGGCTCCGGACCAGGGCCTGGCTGAAGGCCGCTGCGAGAAGCACCGGTCGAACTGGCCGTCAGCGCTCGCTGACGAGGCGCACTCTGCGCACAGGTCAGCCTGCTGCGAGGCGCCAGGCTCAGCGCCTGACCTCGTCCACCAGGTTCTTGAAGTCGTCCAGGTCCTCGAAGCTGCGGTAGACACTGGCAAAGCGCACGTAGGCAACCTTGTCGAGTTTCTTCAGTTCGCGCATGACCAGTTCGCCCAGGCGGGTGGAGGGCACCTCGCGCACGCCCAGGTTCAAAATCTTTTCCTCGATGTGCTCGATCGCCGCGTCCACCTGCTCGGTGCTCACCGGGCGCTTTCGCAGCGCCAGGTTCATGGAGTCCAGGATCTTGCTGCGCTTGTATTCGATGCGCCGGCCGTCCTTCTTCACCACGGCCGGAAAATTCACGTCAGGCCGTTCGTAGGTGGTGAAGCGCTTGTCGCAGGCACCGCACTGGCGGCGCCTGCGGATGGAGGCCGCATCCTCGGACATGCGGGTCTCGACGACCTGGGTTTCCAGGTGGCCGCAGAAAGGGCACTTCATGCGTGGAGCCTCCAGGCGCGGGCAGGGCCCTGGC
>CAYVGD010000128.1:0-7601 GCA_964450095.1 uncultured Polaromonas sp. | reverse complement strand
GTCGTTGCCCTGGGCCTGCATCAGCGGGATGAGCTCGCGCGCGATGAAGGGAAAGGTCACGAACACCGTGGCCAGGGTGATGCCCGGCACGGCGAACACGATCTTGATGTCGTGCTCGGCCAGCCACGGGCCGACCCAGCCCTGCGCGCCGAAGACCAGCACGTACACCAGGCCAGCCACCACGGGCGAGACCGAAAACGGCAGGTCCACCAGCGTGGTGAGGAAAGCCTTGCCGCGGAACTCGTACTTGGCGATCGCCCAGGCGGCGGCCACGCCGAACACGAGGTTCAGCGGCACCGCGACCGCGGCGGTCAGCAGGGTCAGGCGGATGGCGGACCAGGCGTCCGGCTCCATGAGGGCCGACCAGTAGGCGTCCCAGCCCTTGCGCAGGGCCTCGGTGAACACGGCCGCCAGCGGCAGCACCAGAAAGAGGAACATGAAGACCAGCGCCAGGCCGATCAGCAGGCGCCGCACCCAGGGCGCCTCCTGCGTGCTCACGCGGTGGTGGGGGGCGGAGGAGCTCATGATTTGCGACGCTGCCAGGCCTGCAGGCCGTTGATGACCAGCAGCAGGGCAAAGGAGATGAGGAGCATGACCGAGGCGACTGCGGTGGCACCCGCGATGTCGTACTGCTCGAGCTTGCCGATGATGATGAGCGGCGTGATCTCCGACACCATCGGCATGTTGCCGGCAATGAAGATCACCGAGCCGTACTCACCGATGGCGCGGGCAAAGGCCATGGCAAAGCCCGTCAGCAGCGCCGGCCCGATGGTGGGCAGGATGACCTTGGCAAAGGTCTGCCAGCGCGTGGCGCCCAGGCACATGGCCGCTTCTTCCAGCTCTTTCTCGGCGTCCTCCAGCACAGGCTGCACGGTGCGCACCACGAAGGGCAGACCGATGAAGATGAGCGCGATCACCACGCCGCTGGGGTTGAACGCCAGCTGGATGCCCAGCGGCTCGAAATACTGGCCCACCCAGCCGTTGCCGGCCAGCAGCGCGCTCAGCGAGATGCCGGCCACCGCCGTGGGCAGCGCAAACGGCAGGTCCACCAGGGCGTCGACGATCTTCTTGCCCGGGAAGGTGTAGCGCACCAGCACCCAGGCCACCAGCAGGCCGAAGAACACGTTGACCAGCGCGGCGATGAGCGAGGCGCCGAAGGTCAGCCGGTACGAGGCCAGCACCCGCGGCGCGGTCACGGCGTCCCAGAACTGGGGCCAGGTGAGCGTGAAGGTCTTGAAGGCCAGCGCCGACAGCGGGATGAGCACCACCAGGCTGAGGTAGAGAAGGGTGTAGCCCAGCGTCAGGTTGAAGCCGGGCAACACCCTGGAAGGCGCGCGCATGGATCAGCGGTTCGTGTAGAGCTTGTCGAACTGGCCGCCGTCGTTGAAGTGCACCTTCTGCGCTTCGGCCAGCGAGCCGAAGTACTGCTCCACCGTGAAGAGCCTGAGCGGCTTGAAGGCGTTGGAATACTTCTTCAGGATGGCTTCGTTGCGCGGGCGGATGTTGTGCTTGGCCGCGATCTCCTGGCCCTCGGCCGAGTACAGGAAGTCCAGGTAGGCCTTGGCTTCTTGGGCGGTGTTCTTCTTCTTGACCGTGCGCTCGACGATGGCCACCGGGTTCTCGGTGACGATGGAGGCCGAGGGGTGGATCGCGTCGACCTTGCCGGCGCCGAACTCGTTGTCCACCGAGACGACCTCGGATTCGAAGGTGATCAGCACATCGCCGATGCCGCGCTGCAGGAAGATGCCGGTGGCATCGCGCCCGCCGCGTGCCAGCACGGGCACGTTCTTGTAGAGCTTGGCCACGAATTCGGCGGCCTGCGCGTCGGTGCCGCCCTTGCTGCGCACATAGCCCCAGGCCGCCAGGTAGGCCATGCGGCCGTTGCCGCCGGTCTTGGGATTGACCAGCACCACCTGGATGCCGGGCTTGACCAGGTCGTCCCAGTCCCTGATGCCCTTGGGATTGCCCTGGCGCACCAGGAACAGCATGGTCGAGCTGGTGGGCGCAGCGTTGTTCGGGAAGCGCTTGCGCCACTCCTTGTCCACCACGCCCTTGTCGGCCAGGAAGTCCACGTCGGTGGTGGTGTTCATGGTCACCACGTCGGCGTCCAGGCCGTCGGCCACGGCACGTGCCTGGGCGCTCGAGCCGGCATGCGACTGGTCGATCTTGATGTCCTTGCCCGTGCTCTTCTTGTAGCTGGCGACAAAGGCGGTGTTGAGGTCCTTGTAGAACTCGCGGGCGACGTCGTACGAGACGTTGAGCAGGCTGGTGGTCTGGGCCTGGGCCAGGCCAGCGGCCGACAGGGCCAGGGCGGTGATCAAGGTGCGCAGTTTCATGGCAGGTGTCCTTCGGTGGGCCAGTCGCGGATCCGGCGGCAAGGCGCCGGTGCTCTGGCAGGAGGCTGGATTCTGTGGGGGCGTCTTAATAAGGCAAACTATTTTTTTGGAGTTTTTATATATGGTTGCCGCATAAAACAGATCAGCGGCGCAGGTACAGCTGGTCGAACACGCCACCGTCGGCGAAGTGCTCCCGGCTGGCCGGACCCCAGCCGCCGAAAGCTTGGTCGATGGTGAACAACTGGAGCTTGGGAAAGGACTTGGCGTGTTTGGCCTGCGCCTTGGCCGACACCGGGCGGTAGAAATGCCTGCCGATGATGTCCTGCGCTTCCTCGGTGTAGAGGAACTCCAGGTAGGCCTGGGCCACCGCGCGCGTGCCCTTGCGGTCGACGTTCTTGTCGACCACGGTCACGGCCGGCTCGGCCAGGATGGAAAGGCTGGGGTAGACCAAGTCGAACTTGTGCCCGAATTCCTTTTCCAGCAGGTGCGCCTCGCTTTCCCAGGAGATGAACACATCACCCTGGCCGCGCTGGGCAAAGGTGGTGGACGCGCCGCGCGCGCCTGTGTCGAGCACCGGCACGTTCGCAAAGAGCTGACCGATGAACTCGCGCGCCTTGGCGGGCGAGCCGTGCTTGCGGCGGGCGAATTCCCAGGCGGCCAGGTAGTTCCAGCGGGCCCCGCCCGAGGTCTTGGGGTTGGGCGTGATCACCTTGATGCCCGGCTTGACCAGGTCGTCCCAGTCGCGAATGCCCTTGGGGTTGCCTTCACGCACCACCAGCACGATGGTGGAGGTGTAGGGCGAGCTGTTGTTCGGCAGCCGCTTTTGCCAGTCCTTGGGTATCAGCCCGGCCTGGCTGTGCAGCGCGTCCGTGTCGGCGGCCAGCGCCAGGGTGGCCACGTCGGCGTCGAGCCCGTCGATGATGGCGCGCGCCTGCTTGCCCGAGCCGCCGTGCGCCTGGCGCACCGCCAGTTCCTGGCCGGTGCGCGCCTTCCATTGGCGGGCGAAGGCGGCGTTGATTTCCAGGTAGAGTTCGCGTGTGGGGTCGTACGAGACGTTCAGCAGGCTGACCCCCGCAGCCTGTGCCGGGCCGGCGCCGCCCAGGCCCAGCAGCGGCAGGGCCGCGGCCAGCGCGGCCTGGCGTCGGTTCATCAGGCGCCTGTGCGCGGGGTCCAGCGGGCGCTGCGGTGAAGGAAGGCGGATGGGGTGCATGGCGGAGCTCTGGGTGAGGCCGGGGCCGTCGGGCCGGGCTGGGGCACGGAAGGCCCGCATGATCCCCGGGTGCCTTCAAAAACAAAACGAATAAATTCTTTTTTCTAAATTCTTTTGATGCATGAGGAGTTGTTTGGCAGGCGTTTTTCGCTGGCGCCGTGGGGCGGCGACCAGGGCGTTTGCACAGCCGTTTGTCCTACAGGATGAGTCGCAGCCAACCGACGCGCTTGGCCTCGACCGTTTCCTACAGTGCAGCTGTGTTCGCTACCGGTTCAGCTGGCATCGGACGCCACCACCACCTCAACTGCAAGGAGCCTGACATGACCGACAACTCTCAACCCAAGACCCCGTCCAAGCGCGGTTTCGCCTCCATGGACCCCCAGCGCCAGCGCGAAATCGCCAGCCTGGGCGGCAAGGCCGCCCACGCCAGCGGCAAGGCCCACGAATTCACCTCCGCCGAGGCGCGCGAGGCCGGCCGCAAGGGCGGCCGCGCAGGCCGGCGCAACAGCCAGTCGCCGACCAATTCGCCTTCGGCACAGTCCTGATTCCAGGGGAGCTGTCCGGCCGGTTCAAGGCCGGAGAAATCAGGGAGGAGACATTCGGGCGGGGCCGCTTCAGGCTCCGCCTTTTTTTCGTTGGCCGCGGAACTGACACGACACTTCAGCCGCCTCCTACGCGCCGGCAGGATGCGCCGACCCCACAGTCGCCCTCAGGAGCTTGACCGTCGCATGGCTTGCCAGGGGCGCCACGGCTGGGCCAGGCCCGAAAAGGCACCGCATGGCACACAGCAGCCTCTTGGGGGGCGATCCCACCCCCCGCCAGCCCTCGGGCACCGACGTGGCCAGCCTCGGCCCGAGCGACCTGAGCGACACCGGCAGCGACATGGGCATGGGCGCGCTCGACCCCGAGGCCCTGGACAGCGACAGCGACTCGCTGGGCACCGGCGAGCGGGCCACGGTCGATGGCCGCAGCCCCGTCTCGGGGGCCGACATCCTGCCCGACCACCTGGAGCGTGCCGGCGCCTCGGACGAGGCCAGCACCGACGATGCGCTGCAGCACGAGCTGGACTTCGACGATGACGAATGGGCCGAGCAGGGCCTCGACGCGCAGTCCGGCGACGTGCGATCCCTCGCCCAGGACGAGGCGTCCGAGGACGATGCCGCCGAAGACGACGCGGCCGATGGCGGGCATGCCGCAGGCCACGCCCATCCCGACCTGTTCACCTCTTCCGACCCCCCCCTGGCCGACCGCTGGGAGGGCAGCGGCGATGCGGGCATCCGCTCGCGCCCGCCCCATCCGCTGGATGCCGCCCGCGGCGGCGGCCCGGGCCACGACATCGGCCGCGCCGGCTGAACCGGCCCGGGGCCATGACATCGGCCGCGCCGGGTCAACCGGCCCGGGGTCGCTGCTTCGGCCGCGGCGGCGCCCTCGCGCAGTAGGCCCTGCCGCTTGCGTCCTGGCGACATGCGCCGGCGGCCTTGCTGCTTGCGTCCTGCTCTCTCTCAGGCGGCTCAGCCGCTGCGCTCCTGCGGTGCCAGCCGCCACCAGGCGGGCAGCAGCGCGCGCACCTGCGGCTGGGCAAAGCGGCCGTCCATCAGGTGCACCACGCCGTGGTCTTCGCTGCGGCGGATCACCCGCCCCGCAGCCTGCGCGACCTTGCGCACGCCGGGGTACAGGTAGGCATAGTCCTGCCCGCGCCGCGCGCCGAAAAGAGCCTGCAGCCGCGCGCGGATTTCCTCGTTGACCGGGTTGACCTGCGGCAGACCCAGCGTGGCGATGAAGGCGCCGATCAGCTGGCTGCCCGGCAGGTCGATGCCCTCGGCGAACGAGCCGCCCAGCACGGCAAAGCCGATGCCCGGCGCGCCTGAGCGAAAGCGCTCCAGGAAGGCCTGCTGCTGCGCCTCGTCCATGCGCGGCATCTGCCGCCACTGCGGCAGGCCCGGGTGGGCTTGGGCCAGCGCGTCGGCGGCCTGCTGCAGGTAGTCGAAGCTGCTGAAAAAAGCCAGGTACTTGCCCGGCTCGGCCGCCCACTGCGCGGCCATCACGTCCACCAGCGCCGGCAGCGAGCCGGCGCGGTCCTGCCAGCGCGTAGAAATGCGCGGATGCACCACGACCTGCAGCTGCGCGGCGGCAAAGGGCGAGGGCACGTCCACCACCACGGTGCGCTCGGGCAGGCCCAGCAGGTCGAGGTAGAAGTCCGAAGGCTCCAGCGTGGCCGAGAACAGCACGCTGCTTTGCGCCGCTTCCAGGCGCGGCCTCAAGAAGGGCGCGGGCACCACGTTGCGCAGGCTCAGCCGCACCAGGGGCCGCCGGGCGGCCTGGCGGGTGGGCAGCGACAGGTCCAGGAAGCTGTGCCCGCCCAGCGCCTCCTCCCGCTCCAGGAAGGCCAGCAGGTCAAAGAAAAAGCGCTGCAGCGCGGGCCTGAGATCGGCCGGGTGCTCGGCCTGCCAGGCGGCGGTGCGGCTGGCCAGTTGCTCCAGCGCCAGCTTGAGCGGGCGGGGCAGCGCTTCCAGGGTGCTCCAGGCCGGTCGGTCCTGGGCCAGCTCGCCCAGGCGGCGGCGCACCCGGTCGATGTCACGGCGCAGCTCGGGCGGCGCCTCGCGGCGTGCACCCAACAGCTGCGCCTCGTCCAGCTCGGCGCTGTACATCTGCCGTGCGCGCTCGATGAGGTTGTGCGCCTCGTCCACCAGCACGGCCACGCGCCATTCCTGCGCGCGCGTCAGGGCGTAGAGCAGGGCGTGCGGGTCGAAGTAGTAATTGCAGTCGCCCACCACCACGTCGGCCCAGCGCAGCAGGTCGTGCGAGAGGTGATAGGGGCACACGCCGTGGTCCAGGGCCAGGCGGCGCAGCGCTGCCTTGTCCATGGCCGGCAGCGTCACGGCCGCGCTGCGGGCCTTGGGGAGCTTGTCGAAGAAACCTTGCGCGAGCGGGCAGGATTCGCCGTGGCAGGCGCGGTCCGGGTGTTCGCAGGCCTTGTCGCGCGCCACCAGCTCCAGCACGCGCAGCGGCAGGCGCTGGGGCGCGTCTGCCTGGCCCAGGCCCGACAGCGCCTGCAGCGCCACGGCGCGCCCGGAGCTTTTGGCCGTCAGGAAGAACAGCTTGTCCAGCGGCGCCCGGCCCGGTGCGGCCATGGCCTTGAGCGCGGGAAACAGCGCGCCCAGGGTCTTGCCGGTGCCGGTGGGGGCCTGGGCCATCAGGTGCCGGCCCTGGGTGGTGGCGCGCCAGGTGGCCTCGGCCAGTTCGCGCTGTCCCGGCCGCAGGCTGGCGTGCGGGAAGGCCAGCGCAGCCAGCGCCGACTGCCGCGCCTGGCGGTGCGCCAGTTCCTGCTCGGCCCAGGCGAGAAAGCCCGCGCACTGCTGCTCGAAGAATGCCTGCAGGTCGGCGCGCGCCCAGGTCTGGAGCTCCACCGTCTCGCGGCCCTGCTCGAGCTGGTAGTACACCAGCGCCAGACGCAGGCTCGGCAGCCCGTCCTGGGCGCACATCAGCGCGCCGTAGACCTTCAGCTGCGCCCAGTGCAGTTGCCGCTGGGCCGGCGTGATGCGGCCGGCATCGCCCCGGTGCGTCTTGACCTCCTCCAGCTGGCCCAGCGCCGGGTCGAACCCATCGGCCCGGCCGCGGACCTGCAGCGGCCCCCAGCGGCCACTGAGCGCCACCTCGGTGAGGTAGCCGGGCGGTCGCCGCGCGGCGACGATGGCGTGGCCCGCCTGGCCCTCCCGGGCCGTGGGCGTCGGCGAAAAACGCAGGTCCAGGTCGCCGCTGCGGGCGGTGAATTCGCACAGCGTGCGCACCGCCACGCTGTAGGCGGGTGCCTCGGCCTGGTCGGTCGGTGGGGGGCAGTGCGTCATCGGGCCGAGATGGTAGGCCAGCCCGGCCCCGTCCCGTGCCCCGCCCGGCAAAGCACGGCAGGCTCCAGGGCTGCGGCGCAGGGCCGAGCCCCGGCGACCGGTCCGCCACGGTTTACCATCGACGCGCAAAGCCTGCGGCTTTCGGACCGCCGGCGGCCCCCAAGGGAAGCGCCATGAAGAACAAGCACAACGAGCCCCCCCATTCCACGC
>CAYVGD010000127.1:0-7601 GCA_964450095.1 uncultured Polaromonas sp. | reverse complement strand
AGCACGCCCTCGGCGTCGGCGCCCTGCGCCTCCAGCGTGCCGTCGGTGAGGAAGCCCGCGCCATACAGGGGGATGCTGCGCTTGAGCCCCGCTGCCGCGTAGTCCTTGACGAACTTCACCGCACCGCCGCCGGCAAAGAAGGTGTAGACCGCATCGGGCTTGGTGGCCGCGATTTCTGTGAGCAGCGCCTGGAACTCCACGTTCGGAAAGGGCAGGGTCAGCTCCTTGACCACCTTGCCGCCGCTTTTCTCGAAGCCTTCCTTGAAGCCCCGCACCGATTCGTCGCCGGCCGCGTACTTCCAGGTGATGGTGACCACCTTCTTGTGGCCCTTCTGGGCCACGACCTCGCCCATGGCGAAGCCTGGCTGCCAGTTGGAAAAGCTCGAGCGGAATATGTTGGGCGCGCACATCGGGCCCGTCACGGCATCGGCACCGGCGTTGGGCACGATCAGCAGCGTGCCCGTGTCCTTGGCGACCTTGGCCATGGCCATGGCCACGCCCGAGTGCACGGTGCCCACCAGCACGTCCACGTTGTCGCGCTTGATCAGCTTGTTGACGTTGTCGCTGGCCTTGGCCGGGTCCGACTCGTCGTCCACGCGCACGAACTCGATCTCTCGCCCAGCGAGCTTGCCGCCGTTTTCGGCCACGTGCAGGCGAAAGCCGTTTTCAATGGCCGTGCCAAGCGCGGCGAAGGTGCCGGTGTAGGGCAGCATCAGGCCGACCTTGACCTTGCCAGGCTGTGCCTGCGCCAAGCTGGCGCCTGCCAGCGTGAGGGCGGCCGAGGCGAAAAGGGCGCGGCCGATCAGGCGGCGGTGGTTGCAGGGCTGTGTCATGGTGTCTCCTCCATGGTTGTAGAAATGCGGTGGCCCGCGGCGTGCCGGGCAAAGAAATCTTGGGCGGCAGCGATCAGCGCCTCGGGCTGGTCGCGGTGCGGCGAATGGCCGCAGGCTGACAGCTCGAGCAATTCGGTCTGGGGCGCCTGCGCGCGGATGCCGCGAATCTGCGCGAGCGTTCCGTACGCGTCGTCCAGGCCCTGCACCGCCAGGACGGGGCAGGCGATGCGGCCGAGTTCGGCCTCGATCGACCAGCTGCGAAAGGCCGCGTCCAGCCAGATGCGGTTCCAGCCCCAGAAGGCCGAGTCCGGGTCGTCATGGTGGCGTGCCAGCCGGCTGCGCAGGTCGGCGCTTTCGTAGGCGGTGCGTGCTTCCTCGATGCTGCGAATCGAGATGTCTTCCACCAGGATGTGCGGCGCCAGCACGATGGTGCCGGCCACCGCGGAGGCCGGGCGCCGCGCGGCGCAGATCAGCGCGATGGAGCCTCCATCGCTGTGCCCGAACAGCCACACCGGCTCATGCACGCCCACCGCGCCCAGGAAGGCCGGCAGCAGTTCCAGCGCCTGGCGGTGCATGAAGTCCGGCGCCCAGCGCTCGTGCGGCGGGCGCGGGGTGGAGCGGCCATAGCCCGGCCTGGAATACACCAGGCCGCGGCAGCCGAGCGCTGCGCACAGCCGCGCGGGAAAGTCGCGCCACATGGACACCGAGCCCAGGCCTTCGTGCAGGAACACCATGAGCGGGGTGGATGCGTCGCCCGCACCGACCCACTGGTGCTCGATGCGCAGGTCCCGTCCGGCCCAGTGCAGTTCGGCAAAGCGCGGCGCGGCCCCAGCCTGTGCAGGCCCTGGGGCGGTCCCGGCCGCGCTCACCCCGGAACCGGGGCTGGCGTCATGCTGCGCTTGCATGGGTCGTCAGGCGGCCGCGTGGGCGGCTTCGCGCTCGCGCAGCTTGAATCGCTGGATCTTGCCGGTGGCGGTCTTGGGCAACTCGTCCAGGAACTCGATCACGCGCGGGTACTTGTAGGGCGCAAGGCGTTCCTTGACGAAAGCCTTGAGCTCGGCCTCGTCCACCGCCTGGCCGGCCTTGCGCACCACGAAGGCCTTGGTCTTGGTCAGGCCGTCGGTGTCGGTGGTGCCGATCACGGCGGCCTCCAGCACGCACGGGTGCTGCACCAGCGTGGCCTCCACCTCGAAGGGCGACACGTAGATGCCGCTGACCTTGAGCATGTCGTCGCTGCGGCCGGCATAGGTGTAGCTGCCGTCGGCGTTGCGCAGGTACTTGTCGCCGCTCTTGGTCCAGGCGCCCTGGAAGGTGTCGCGTGATTTCTCGCGGTTGCCCCAATACATGAGCGCCGCACTCGGGCCCTTGATGTAGAGGTCGCCGGGCTCGCCGTCGGGCACGGCCTGGCCGTCTTCCGAACGCAACTCGATCTCGTAGCCCGCCACCGGCCAGCCGGTGGTGCCGTAGCGCACCTGGCCGGGCCGGTTGGACAGATAGATGTGCAGCATCTCGGTCGAGCCGATGCCGTCGATGATCTCCACCCCGAAGTGCTGCGTGAAGCGCTGGCCCAGCTCGGCCGGCAGCGCCTCGCCGGCCGAGGAGCACAGCCGCAGCGACACCTCGCTGCGCGTGGGCAGCTGGGGCGAGGCCAGCATGCCGGCAAAGCCGGTGGGTGCGCCGAAGAACACCGTGGGCTGGTGCTGCTTCCAGCGCTTGAACACGGCCTCCGGCGTGGGCCGTTCGGCCATGAGGACCACGGTGGCACCCACGCTCAAGGGGAAGGTCAGGGCGTTGCCCAGGCCGTAGGCGAAGAACAGCTTGGCCGCGGAGAAGCAGGTGTCCTGCTCGTTCAGCCCCAGGACGGGCTTGCCGTAAAGCTCGGCCGTCCAGTAGGGGTTGGCATGCGTGTGGGTGGCGCCCTTGGGCCGGCCGGTGGAGCCGGAGGAATACAGCCAGAAGCCCGGGTCGTCCGCGCTGGTGGCCGCGCAATGCGCCAGCGGCGCGTCCTGGGCGATCAGCGCTTCGATGTCGGTCGTCTTCTCGCCCGGCTCGCCCGACGGGCGCGAGACGATGAGGTGCCGCACCTCTTGCCCGCCCTGGGCCATGGCCTGCTGCACCGTGGGAAGCAGCGCGCCCGATGTCAGCACGGCCTGTGACCGGCTGTGCTGCAGCATGTAGGCGTAATCGTCGGCGGTCAGCAGCGTGTTGACCGCCACGGGCACGATGCCGGCATACATCGCGCCCAGGAAGCTCACCGCCCAGTCGCTGCTGTCGTGCATCAGCAGCAGCACGCGCTCTTCGCGGCGCACGCCCAGGGCCAGCAGGCCCGAAGCCAGGCGGCGCACCCGCTCGGCCAGCTGGCCGTAGCTGAGGGTGCCCGCATCGTCGATGTAGGCGGGTTTGTTCGGCCTGAGCGCGTTGACCTCGATCAGGTGCTGCGCGAAATTGAAGTGGGCGCCAGGGGCTGGCGGCGGCGGGGACGCGGGGTGCGTGGGGTTGAACATGGTGGGTCTCCTCGAATCCTCATGGCGGGGTCTTTTTCCCCAACGGCTCCGGCCCCTTGCCTGCTCTTTCGGCAGCTGTCGGGGCGGCGCCGGTGTTCAGGTGCCGGCGGTGGCCGGCGCCTGCTGCAGTTGCTCCAGCACCGCCGTGCTGGCCTGCACCGCCGAGCGGCGGTGGTAGAAATTCAATGCGCGCTGGCCGCCCAGCTCTTCGCCGCCGCCTGCGCGGCCGGGGCCGCCGTGTAGCGACTGCGGCATCACGTTGCCGTGGCCGGTGTGCAGCGCGCCCACGTCGGGGCTGATGGTGTGCACGCGGCCGTGGCTGTCGGCCAGCTCCAGCGCGGCGCAGGCCAGGGCGCCCGCGTCGCTGCCGTAGAGCGAGGTCACCAGCGAGCCCTGGCCGCGGCGCACCAGCGCGAAGGCGTGGGCCGCGTCGCGGTAGGGCACGAGCGTGGCCACGGGGCCGAACACCTCGTGTTCATGCACCAGGCTGGCGGCGTCGCTGGCCGCGGCGTCCTTCAGGCCCAGCAGCGTGGGGCCCACGCAGCACGCCACCCCGGGGTCGGCATCGACCAGCGCGTGCTTTGCGCCGTCGTGCAGCACCTGCGCCTGCGACTTCAGCAGCGCCAGGCCTTCCTGCACCGACTGCATCTGGGCGCGGCTGACCAAGGCGCCCATGCGCACCGACTCATTGCGCGGATTGCCCACGGTGGTCTTGGCCAGGCGGGCCGCGATCGCCTCGGCGATGTCTGCGGCCTGCGCCTGGGGCACCAGCACGCGGCGGATGGCAGTGCATTTCTGCCCCGACTTGACCGTCATTTCGCGGGCCACTTCCTTGACCAGCAGGTCCACGGCCTCGGGGGCCGAGCCGGGCAGCAGCAGGGCCGAATTCAGGCTGTCGGCCTCGATGTTCACGCGCACCGAGCGGCGCGTGATCGCCGGGTGCGAGCGGATCAGCTCGGCCGTGTCGGCCGAGCCGGTGAAGGACACCACGTCAAAGGGCTGCAGCTGGTCCAGCAGGCCGTTGGAGGAGCCGCAGATCACCGACAGGGCGCCCGCCGGCAGCACGCCGGCATCGACCACGTCCTTGACCATGCGCTGGGTGAGCCAGGCCGTGGCCGTGGCCGGCTTGATGATCACCGGCACGCCCGACAGCAGCGCGGGCGCGGCTTTTTCCCACAGGCCCCAGGCCGGGAAGTTGAAGGCGTTGATGAACAGGGCCACGCCGCGCGTGGGCACCAGCACGTGCTGCGACTGGAACAGGGGGTCCTTGCCCAGCCGGGCTGCCTCGCCGTCGAGCAGGTGGCGCCGCTCGCCCAGGGCCTCGCCCATGCGGGCGTACTGGCCCAGGGTGAACAGCGCGCCATCGATGTCCACGGCCGAGTCGTTCTTGACCGTGCCGCTGTTGGCGGTGGCGATCTCGTAGTAGGCGTCGCGGTGGGCCTGCAGCACCTTGAGCACGGCGGCCAAAAGCTCTGCGCGGCGCTTGTAGGACAGCGCACGCAGGGCCGCGCCGCCCGTCTCGCGGGCAAAGGCAAAGGCCTGGGCCAGGTCGAGGCCGGTGGCGTCCACCCGAACCAGTTCCGTGCCCAGCACGGGGTCGAACAGCACGGAGCCCGCGCCGGTGCCGGACTGCCAGCGGCCGGCCACGAAATTGGAAAGCAGTTCGGTCATGGGTGCGTCCTTGGTGTGGCGGGTTCAGGCGGCCGGGGTGAAGTCGATGCGGCCCTTGGGCAGCAGGTAAAGCACCAGCGCGCGGCCTTGGGCCACGGTGGGGCGGTGGGCGCTGCCGGGCGGGCAGACCAGCCAGCCGGCCGGGCGGCCGTCGAAGGTGGCGCCTTCGTCCAGGGGCATGATCAGGTCGATCTCGCCCTCGGGGTGCACATGGTGGGGGCCGGCGATGTCCTTCATGTCCACCACGTCCACGGAAAATCCGTGCAGGTCGTCCGCAGCCTTGAAAATGCGGCCGTACTTGATGCCGCCGCCTTCGCGGTCGGCCAGCCAGCCTTCTGTCACCCCGGCCTCGCAGCTGGCACGCAGCTGGGCGTAGGTGGCGCTGCGGGGGCCGTGTTCGGCGTTGAGCCAGTGGTCCAGCTCGGCGTCGAGCGGCCGGCCGGCGATCTGGGCGGTCAGCTGGGCGATCTGTGTGCGGAATTGGTCGGGTGACATGGCGGTTTTCCGGGGTGTTTGTCCCTCTGTGGCGTCCGGGCAGAAAGCTTGCCAAGGCCAGGGATATGAATTATTGTGCGTGCATGAACGATAGATCGGGGATGTGAGCGTGTCAAGCACTATATTGCAAGCCTCCGGGTTGACCCTAGGTCAGCCCGCCGAGCCGGAGGCAGCCAGTGCCGAGGACGAGAAAAACCCCTTCCTTGTGGCCTTGGGCGAGCGGGTGCGCGCCCTGCGCGCACGCCGCGGCATGACCCGCAAGGCCGTTTCGATAGCGGCCAACGTGTCCGAGCGGCACCTTGCCAACCTGGAGTACGGTGAAGGCAACGCCTCCATCCTGGTTCTGCTGCAGGTGGCCGGCGCGCTGCAATGCACCCTGGCCGAGCTCATCGGCGACGTGACCACTTCGACCCCCGAATGGCTGCTGATCCGCGAGTTGCTGGAAGGACGCAGCGAGGGCGATCTGCGCCGCGTGCGCGTGGCCATCGGCGAACTGCTGGGCACGGGCGGTGCGGGCGCCACCAGCCCCCGCATCGCGCTGGTGGGCCTGCGTGGCGCCGGCAAGAGCACGCTGGGCCAGCAGCTGGCCGACGACCTGGGCTTTCCCTTCGTGGAGCTGAGCCGCGAGATCGAGAAATTCGCCGGCTGCAGCGTCTCGGAAATCCAGGCGCTCTACGGCCAGAACGCCTACCGCCGCTACGAGCGCCGGGCGCTCGAGGAGGCCATCCAGATCTACCCCGAAGCCGTGATCGCCACGCCCGGCGGCATCGTCTCGGACGCGGCCACCTTCAACCAGCTGCTGACGCACTGCACCACGGTGTGGCTGCAGGCCGAGCCGGAAGACCACATGAAGCGCGTCATCGCCCAGGGCGACATGCGCCCCATGGCCGCCAGCCGCGAGGCGATGGAGGACCTCAAGGGCATCCTGGCCGGCCGGGCCGCCTTCTATTCCAAGGCACAGCTGCACATCGACACCAGCGCCCAGCCCCTGGAGGCGACCTTCCAGGCCCTGCGCCAGGTGGTCCGAGAAGCCCTGCACTTGCCTGGCTGAAAAATTTCTGCAGAATATGCAGAAAAGTGCTTGACCTCGCCGAAAGACCTGCAATATTATGCGTCTCAAGACCTCGATGACTTGCACTTTCATGCATTGAGGGACAACAACCGCCCCCCCTTTTGGAGAAGACAGCCATGACCACCAATCCCGTGATGTCGCCTGTGGACTACCGCACGAACCCGTCGCAGTACCGCCATGTCAAGCTCAGTGTCGAAGGCCCCGTGGCCACGCTGAAGGTGGACATCGACGAGAACGGCGGCCTGCGTCCCGGCTACAAGCTCAAGCTCAATTCGTACGACCTGGGCGTGGACATTGAACTCAATGACGCGGTCAACCGCATCCGCTTCGAGCATCCCGAGGTCAAGACCGTGGTGGTCACCAGCGCCAAGGACAAGGTGTTCTGCTCGGGCGCCAACATCTTCATGCTGGGCGTCTCCAGCCACGCCTGGAAAGTGAACTTCTGCAAGTTCACCAACGAAACCCGCAACGGCCTGGAAGACTCATCGCAGCACGAGGGCCTGAAGTTTCTGGCCGCCGTCAACGGTGCCTGCGCCGGCGGCGGCTACGAGCTGGCCCTGGCCTGTGACGAGATCCTGCTGATCGACGACCGCTCCAGCGCCGTGAGCCTGCCTGAAGTGCCCCTGCTGGGCGTGCTGCCCGGCACCGGCGGCCTGACCCGTGTGACCGACAAGCGCCGCGTGCGCCACGACCTGGCCGACATCTTCTGCACCACCACCGAGGGCATCCGCGGCCAGAAGGCCCGCGACTGGCGCCTGGTGGACGACATCGCCAAGCCGGCCGTCTTCGCCGCCCGGGTGCAGGAACGGGCGCGTGAACTGGCCGCCCTGAGCGACCGCCCGGCCGACGCCCGGGGCGTGACGCTCACCCCGCTCGAGCGCCGCATCGAGGCCGACGCGCTGCACTACCGGCATGTGTCGGTCGAGATCGACCGCGCCCGCCGCGTGGCCACCTTCACCGTGCGCTCGCCCGAGGGCGCGCAGCCTGCGGACGTCGCCGCCATCGAGGCCGCTGGCGCCGCCTGGT
>CAYVGD010000126.1:0-7664 GCA_964450095.1 uncultured Polaromonas sp. | reverse complement strand
CCAGTGCGATGCCGCAGCCGCGCACCACGCAGGTCAGCGGGTCCTCGGCCACCAGGACGGGCAGGCCCGTTTCCTCGGCCAGCAGGCGATCGAGGTCGCGCAGCAGTGCGCCACCGCCGGTGAGCATCATGCCGCGGTCGGCGATGTCGGCGCCGAGTTCGGGCGGGGTCTGCTCCAGGGCGTTCTTGACGGCCGAGACAATGTTGTTCAGCGGGTCGGTGAGCGCCTCGAGGATCTCGATGCGCGAAATGGTGAAGCTGCGCGGCACGCCCTCTGAGAGGTTGCGGCCCTTGACTTCCATCTCCTTGACCTCAGAGCCGGGAAAGGCCGAGCCGATGTTCTTCTTGATGGCCTCGGCCGTGGGCTCGCCGATCAGCATGCCGTAGTTGCGGCGGATGTAGTTGATGATGGCGTCGTCGAAGCGGTCACCGCCCACGCGCACGCTGCCCTTGTAGACCATGCCGCCCAGCGAGATCACACCCACCTCGGTGGTGCCGCCGCCGATGTCCACCACCATGGAGCCGGAGGCCTCGGAGACGGGCAGGCCCGCGCCGATGGCCGCCGCCATGGGTTCCTCGATCAGGTACACCTCGGAGGCACCCGCTCCGAGAGCGCTTTCGCGGATGGCGCGGCGCTCGACCTGGGTCGAGCCACAGGGCACGCAGATGATGATGCGCGGGCTCGGCTTGAACATCGAGCGCGGGTGCACCATCTTGATGAACTGCTTGAGCATCTGCTCGGTGACGGTGAAGTCGGCGATCACGCCGTCCTTCATGGGCCGGATGGCCTCGATGTTGCCCGGCACCTTGCCCAGCATTGCCTTGGCCTCGTGGCCCACGGCCTGGATGCTCTTCTTGCCCTGGGGACCGCCCTCATGGCGAATGGCCACCACCGAGGGCTCGTCCAGGACGATGCCGCGGTCGCGCACGAAGATCAGGGTGTTGGCCGTGCCAAGGTCGATCGCCAGATCGGTGGAGAAATACCGGCGGAAAGATTCAAACATGTCAGAAGTCCGGGTCAGGCGCGGAAAGACCGTCCAGCGCCGCCTTGCGAAGGCCTTGTGTTCTTGTGGGAAGGTGCGCGCAGGCCGCAGCAGGCCGCCTCAGGGACTGGCAGGGCTTGCCAGGGCCTGCGGCCGAGCACCGCGGCAAAGGCGGGATAATAACGCAACACCTGTTCAGCAAGGCTGCCCCGCAAGGCGGTCAGCCTCATCTTTACATGCCGTTTCAGCGCCGATCGACGCGCGTTCTGAGTGCGATTGGCGTCGAACTGGAACGAAACGGCGTTTTGGCCATCGACCGCAGCACACCCCTCATGGCACTCACCGCCCAAGACATCGCCCGCGTGGCGCACCTGGCGCGCCTGGAACTGGCGCCCGAGCTTGTCCAGCCGACGCTGGAACAGATCAACGGCTTTTTCACGCTGGTCGAACAGATGGCCGCCGTGGACACCGAAGGCGTGGAGCCCCTGGCCCACCCGGCCGCCGTCACTGGCCAGGTGGCGCTGCGCCTGCGAGAGGACGTGGCCAGCGAACCCAACCAGCGCGATGCAGCGCAGGCCAGCAGCCCGGCCGTCGAGCGCGGTCTCTTCCTCGTGCCCAAGGTGATCGAATGAGCACCGCCGCGAACAGCACCCGGCCCGCACCCACCGCCCTGCGCCGCCTGGAGGCCAGCCAATGAGCGCCCTGCATGAACTGTCGGTGGCGCAGCTGGCCGCCAAGCTGGCCGCCCGTGAAGTCTCCAGCGTGGAACTGGCGCAGCATTTCCTGGCCCGCATCCAGGCCGCCCAGGACCTGGGCGCCTTCCTGGCCGTGGATCCAGAGGCCTCGCTGGACCAGGCCCGCGCTGCCGATGCGCGCCTGGCCGCCGGCGAGCGCGCACCGGTTCTGGGCGTGCCGCTGGCACACAAGGACGTGTTCGTCACCCGCGACTTCCCGACCACCGCAGGCTCCCGGATGCTCCAGGGCTACCGCAGCCCCTTCGATGCCACCGTGGTGCGCCGGCTCTCCGAGGCCGGCATGGTGAACCTGGGCAAGCTCAATTGCGACGAGTTCGCCATGGGCTCGGGCAACGACCAGAGCGCCTACGGCCCCGCCAAGAACCCCTGGGACACCACGCGGGTGCCCGGCGGCTCCTCGGGCGGCTCGGCCGCGGCCGTGGCCGCGGGCCTGGTGCCTGCCGCCACCGGCACCGACACCGGCGGCTCCATCCGCCAGCCGGCGGCACTCACCGGCATCACCGGCATCAAGCCGACGTACGGCCGCTGCTCCCGCTACGGCATGGTGGCCTACGCCTCCAGCCTGGACCAGGCCGGCCCCATGGCCCGCAGCGCCGAAGACTGCGCGCTGCTGCTCTCGGCCATGGCCGGTCCCGACCCCGACCGCGACTCCACCTCGCTGGACCGCCCCGCTGAGGACTACACCGCAGCCCTCCAGGCAAAAGGCAGCCAGCCCCTGAAGGGCCTGCGCATCGGCCTGCCCCAGCAGTTCTTCGGCCATGGCTGCAGCCCCGACGTGCTGGCCGCTGTGCGCGCCGCGCTCGCCGAATGCGAAAAGCTCGGTGCCCGCCTGGTGGACGTGGACCTGCCGCTGACCGAACTCTCCATCCCGGTCTACTACGTCATCGCCCCGGCCGAGGCCAGCAGCAACCTGAGCCGCTACGACGGCGTGCGCTACGGCCACCGCGCCCGGGACTTCGGCGACCTCGAGGACATGTACAAGAAGACCCGCACCGAAGCCTTCGGCGCCGAGGTCCAGCGCCGCATCATGATCGGCACGTATGTGCTGTCGCACGGTTACTACGACGCCTACTACCTCAAGGCCCAGAAAATCCGCCGCCTCATCGCCGAAGACTTCCAGAAAGCTTTTGCACAGTGCGACGTGATCGCCGGCCCGGTCGCGCCCACGGTGGCCTGGAAAATAGGTGAGAAGACCGCCGACCCGGTGGCCGCGTACCTGGCCGACATCTTCACCCTGTCCACCAGCCTGGCGGGCCTGCCCGGCATGAGCGTGCCCGCAGGCTTTGGCGAAGGGGGCCTTCCCGTGGGACTGCAGCTCATCGGCAACCACTTCCAGGAAGGCCGGCTGCTGCAGACCGCGCACCAGTTCCAGCAAGCCACCGACTGGCACCTGCGCCGCCCTGCCGCCGCCTGACCCCACGCACCGGAACCTCCCATGGCCCAAGAAAAATCGCTGCTGGTGCAAGGCTATGAAGTCGTGATCGGCTTCGAGACGCACGCCCAGCTCACCACCGCCTCCAAGATCTTCAGCCGCGCACCGCTCGGCTTCGGCGCCGAGCCCAACACGCAGGCCAGCGCCGTGGACTTTGCACTGCCCGGAGCGCTGCCCGTGATGAACAAGGGCGCCGTGGAACGCGCCATCCAGTTCGGCCTGGCCGTGAACGCGCACGTGGCTGAGCACAGCGTGTTCGCCCGCAAGAACTACTTCTACCCCGACCTGCCCAAGGGCTACCAGATCAGCCAGTTCGAGATCCCCGTGGTGCAGGGCGGCGTGATCGATTTCTACGTGGAAGGCGACAAGAAGTCGGTTCGCCTGGTGCGCGCGCACCTGGAGGAAGACGCCGGCAAGTCGCTGCACGAGGACTTCATCGGCCAGTCGGGGATCGACCTCAACCGTGCGGGCACGCCCCTGCTGGAGATCGTGACCGAGCCCGACATCCGCTCCAGCGCGGAGGCCGTGGCCTACGCGCGCGAGCTGCACAAGATCGTCACCTGGATCGGCATCTGCGACGGCAACATGCAGGAAGGCAACTTCCGCTGCGACGCCAACGTCTCGGTGCGCAAGCCCGGCCAGCCCCTGGGCACGCGCCGCGAGATCAAGAACCTGAACTCCTTCAAGTTCATGCAGCAGGCCATCGACTACGAGGTGCGCTGGCAGATCGAGCAGATCGAGGACGGCCACGCCATCCAGCAGGCCACCGTGCTCTTCGACCCCGACACGGGCGAGACCCGCGCCATGCGCACCAAGGAAGACTCGGCCGACTACCGCTACTTTCCCGACCCGGACCTGCCCCCGCTCGTGATCGAGCGCCAGTGGGTGGAGCGCACGCGCGCGGCCATGCCGGAGCTGCCGCGCGTGATGGCCGAGCGCTTCGTGCGCGACCACGGCCTGCCCGAATACGACGCCACGCAGCTCACGCTCAGCAAATCCATGGCCGCCTATTTCGAGGCGACCGTCCAGGCCTGCGGCCAGCCGAAGCTGGCAGGCAACTGGGTGATGGGCGAGATCTCGCGCCGCCTCAATGCCGGCGAAGGCAGCTTCGACGCCGTGCCCGTGGCTGCTGCGACGCTCGGCGCGCTGATCGCCCGCATCACCGACAACACCATCAGCAACAGCGCCGCCAAGCAGGTGCTGGACGCGCTGTGGACCGAGGGTGCGGCAGAGCCCGCGCGCGTAGACGCGCTCATCGAGGCCAAGGGCCTCAAGCAGATGAACGACTCGGGCGAGCTCGAAAAAATCATCGACGACGTGCTGGCCGCAAACCCCAAGAACGTCGAGGAATACAAGGCCGGCAACGCCAAGGCCCTCAATGGCCTGGTCGGCCCCATCATGAAGGCCAGCAAGGGCAAGGCCAACCCGCAGCAGGTCAACGAGCTGCTGAAGAAGAAACTCGGGTAACCACGGCGAAGGCCCCGTGAACAAGCACCGGCTGGCCGCGCCTGAGGCACTCGACGACCTGCTTGTCTACCGGCTGACCCGCCTGCTGGCGGTGGCGGGTGCCCCGGTCACTCGCCTCTGCGAAGGGCGCCACGGCATTTCCCGGCGTGAGTGGCGGCTGATCGCAACCCTCGGTGCACACGGGCCGAAACTGTCCTCGCAACTGGCAGAGCACATGCAACTCGACCGCGGACGCACGTCCCGGGCGGTTTCTGTGCTGGTGGCCAAGCACCTGGTGGCACGGACGCCCCGCCCCCACGACCGCCGCCTGGTCGAGGTCTCCTTGACGCCTCAGGGCCACGCCATTTACGGCGCCCTGTTTCCAGAGGCGGTGCGACTCAACACCGAACTCCTGGCCCAGTTCAGTGACGAAGACCTGGGCATGCTGGACAGCCTGGTGAGTCGCCTGCAGCAGCGTGCCGAGCAGGGGCTGGGACCGGCACTGGCCGACCTGCCCAAGGCGGACCGCCAGCGCCGCGGGCAGCGGCCGCCGCGGGAAAACCCGGGCAATGGTTGATTAGGTGAACCACCGTCGCCGGCCCTATCCTCGTGACCGTTCGCCAAGTTGTCCCGTGGCTGCCCCCTGGCTACCTCGTGCCTACCTCGTGCCTGCCCCGTGACATCCGCGACGCCCTGCAGACCGACACCCTCTCTTGACCGTTGCCCAGGCCCCTGGCTTGGCCGACCTGCCCTGTATCAGCGGCCGCCCAGGCCCACCCGGGCCGGCCGGATCCGCGCTGAAACCTGACCCGAGGAGACACACCATGAAAAAACACCCCACGCGCCGACTGCTGCCGGTGCTGTGCGCCGGCCTGCTTGGCGCCCTGGCCCTGCCGGCCGGGGCCCAGGCCTGGCCCGACAAGCCCATACGCATCGTCGTGCCCCTGCCCCCGGGCGGCCCCAGCGACATCGTGCTGCGGGGCGCCGCACCGCGGCTGCAGCAGGTGCTCAAGCAACCCATCGTCATCGACAACAAACCCGGGGCCAACGGCAACCTGGGCGCCGCGGAGGTCGCCCGCGCCCAGGCCGATGGCCACACCTGGCTGTGGACAACCGACACCACCCTGACGGTGAACCCGCACGTCTACGAAAAAATGGCGTTCAAGGCCTCGGACTTCGTGCCCGTGCTGCGCGCAACGACCTTCAGCCAGACCCTGGTGTGCAACCCGCAGGTCGGCGTCAGGACCGTGGCCGAACTGGTGCGCAAGGCCAAGGGCGCCAACCTGAACTACGCCTCCGGTGGCGCCGGTTCGCCGGGCCACCTGGTCACCGAACTGTTCAGTTCCGCCGCCGGCATCCGCATGACCCATGTGCCGTATCGGGGGCCCGCACCGGCGGTGCAGGACATGCTGGGTGGACAGGTCGACTGCGGGTTCCTGGCCGGCCCCACCGTGTTGCCCCACGTCCGCTCGGGCAAGCTGGTGGCGCTGGCCGTCTCTGGAAGCAGGCGCTCCCCCCTGCTTCCGGAAACGCCCACCGTGGCCGAATCGGGCTACCCGCGCTTTGAAGCCAGCTTCTCGCTGGTGCTGCTCGCGCCCAAGGACATGCCTGCCGCCATCGTGCAGAAAATGCAGACCGAAATGGCTGCCGCACTGCGCACACCCGAGATGGCCGAGAAACTGGCCCAGACCGACCAGGCCGTGGCCGCCGAAGGCGGGCCGGAAACAGCCGCCCGGCTGGCGCAGGACTCGGCCAAGTGGGGCGAGGTGGCTCGCAGCATCAACCTCAAGCTCGAATGAGTGCGCGGAGGCGGTGCAACCCGGCCCCCGGCTGACCGCACCGCCCTGCCATTCAGTCGCCGGCCCCCATCCCAGGACAACACCCATGCCCATCACCCTGCATTCCGCCTCCGTTCCCGTCTTCACCCAGTTCCTGGGCAACCTCAGGCACCTGCTCACGCAGGCCCAGGCCGATGCGGCCGCGCGCGGCTACGACGAGCAGGCGCTGGTGCAGTACCGCCTGGCGCCGGACATGCTGCCCTTCAAGACGCAGATCTGCATCGCCTGCGACGTGGCCAAGCTGTTCGCCGCGCGGCTGGGCGGCCTCGAGGCACCCAAGTACGAGAACACCGAGAACACGCTGGCCGAGTTGGTCCAGCGCATCGACAACACGGTGGCCTGGCTGCAGACCGTGCCGGCCAGCGCCATCGACGGCCAGGAAGCCAAGGACGTGACCTTCCCCGTGGGCAAGACCGCCACGCGCACGCTGAAGGGCGAGGCCTACCTCCAGACCTGGGCGCTGCCCAACCTGTATTTCCACATCACCACGGCCTATGCCATCCTGCGCCACAACGGCGTGAAGATCGGAAAGGGAGACTACCTGTCCGGCGCCAGCGCCTGAGCGGCGCATCGCACGGGGCCCGAGCGTCCGGTCGCGCGCCGGCGAGGCAGCAAGACAGCGAGGTCCCTGGCAGGCCAGGGGCCTGACAGGTGCCCTTCCCTGATGTGATGCCCGGATGGTCTTGGGCAGAACCGCCGCCTCGGGTGTGGCCCCGTGCGCCCGAGAGCGGGGCTTTCTGAAGAAGCGAGGAGCGCGCGAGCTGCTCAAGCGACGCCGTAGCGCTCGCGGTAGGCTTTGACGCGCACCAGGTGCTCGTCCATGTCGCTGCCCGGGCGGGCAGCCAGGTAGTCCAGCAGGTCCGAGAGCTCTGCGATCGCGCACACCTTCAGGCCCAGCGTGCCGCGCACGTACTGCACGGCGCTGTGCGGCACGTCGCGCGTGCTGCCGTCGGCCAGCTTCTCGGTGGCCATCTCCTGGCGGTCCAGCGCAATGGCCACCGCATGCGGCGTGGCACCGGCAGCCTGGATGAGGGCGATCGATTCGCGCGCCGCGGTGCCGGCGCTCATGACGTCATCGACGATCAGCACCCGGCCCTTCAGCGGCGCACCGACCAGGCTCCCGCCCTCGCCGTGGTCCTTGGCTTCCTTGCGGTTGTACGCAAAGGGCACGTTGCGCCCCAGGCGGGCCAACTCGATCGACACCGCCGCCC
>CAYVGD010000125.1:0-7679 GCA_964450095.1 uncultured Polaromonas sp. | reverse complement strand
ACATCACCCAGTTCTACCAGACCTTCTTTGAAGAGGCCGACGAGCTCCTGGCCGAAATGGAGCGCTGCCTGCTCGGCCTGGACCTGCAGGCGCCGGACAGCGAGCAGCTCAACGCCATCTTCCGGGCGGCGCATTCCATCAAGGGCGGGGCGGCCACCTTCGGCTTTGCCGCGCTCACCGACACCACCCACCTGTTCGAGAACCTGCTGGACCGCGCCCGCCACGGCCAGCTTCAGCTGAGCCCTGCCACCATGGACGCCTTCCTCAACACCAAGGACGAACTGCAGTTGCAACTGGGCGCCTACCGCAGTGGCAGCGAGCCCGATGCGGCCCGTGTGGCAGACATCTGCGCGGTGCTGCAGCGCCTGGCGCTGGAGTCTCAGGGTGCAGGAGCAGGAGCAGGAGCAGGAGCACCGCGGCCCGCAGGGGCCGACGCGAATGCGGGGCAGGGCGCACATTCAGCGCCAGGCGCATCCCCGGGCTTGGCGGGCGCACAGCCATGGGGCGCCGCTGCACCAGCGCCAGAGGCCGGCAGTGCCGCGCCTGGCCAGGGCGCCGCGCTCAAGCTGCATTTCGTGCGGGTGGGCGAGGCCGACCGGCGGCTGCTGGCGGACGAACTGGCCCAGCTCGGCCAGTTGCAGGGCCTCACCGAGGGCCTGGACACCCTCACGGTGTGGCTGAACACCAGCTGCAGCCCCGACGAGCTGCTGGCGGTGTGCGGCTTCGTGGTGGACGAGGCGCAGATCACGGTCTCTGCCGCGTCGGCTTCCTCCGCTGCGGCTGCCGCACCCGCGGAAGCGGCGATGCCGGACTCCGCTCTTGCGGGATCAACGGATGGGAGATCGCCGCACGAAGGAACAGCCCCCGAGGCCGCTGAACCCCAGGGGCATGGGTTGGGTGTGCCTGGGCCCGGCGAGGATGCCGCAGGCGGCCAAGCCGCCGGCGCAGTGCAGTCAGCCGCCTGCGGTACCGGGCACGCAGGTGCTGCACCGGCGCATCCTGCGGGCACCACCGCGCCAGAGGCCGCCTCCGGCCCGTTGAATGCGGCAGCGCCTGCCGCCGCACAGCCGGGGTCTGGGCGCGAGGCCCCACAGGCTGCGCCCCGGGCAGCCTCCGGCGCAGGGCCTGCGGGTCGGCCGCCGGGCGGTGCGCCTGCCGGCGGCGCGGCGCCTGCCGTGGCCAAGGAGTCGAGCATCCGTGTGGACGTGGGCAAGGTCGACCAGATCATCAACCTGGTGGGCGAGCTGGTGATCACGCAGGCCATGCTGGCGCAGACGGCCTCCACGCTGGACCCGGTGCTCCACCAGCGCCTGCTGTCGGGCCTGGGGCATCTGGAACGCAACGCACGCGACCTGCAGGAGTCGGTGATGTCCATCCGCATGATGCCCATGGACTACGTGTTCAGCCGTTTCCCGCGGCTCATCCGGGACCTGTCGGCCAAGCTGGGCAAGCAGGTGGCTCTGGAGACCGAGGGCAGCGAAACCGAGCTGGACAAGGGCCTCATCGAGCGCATCATCGACCCGCTCACGCACCTGGTGCGCAACAGCCTGGACCACGGCATCGAGACCCCCGAGCGGCGACGCGCAGCGGGCAAGGACCCGATGGGCCGGCTGGTGCTGTCGGCCCAGCACCAGGGCGGCAGCATCGTGATCGAGGTGCGCGACGACGGTGGCGGCCTCTCGCGCGAACGCATCCTGGCCAAGGCGCGAGAGCGGGGCATGGCGGTTGCAGACAGCATGCCCGACGAGGACGTCTGGCTGCTCATTTTTGCCGCGGGCTTTTCCACCGCCGAGACCGTGACCGACGTGTCCGGCCGCGGCGTGGGCATGGACGTGGTGCGGCGCAACATCCAGGAGATGGGCGGGCAGGTGCAGATTCGCTCGCAGCCGGGGCGGGGCACGGTGATCCGCATCGTGCTGCCGCTCACGCTGGCCATCCTCAATGGCATGGCGGTGCGGGTGGGCACGGAGGTGTACATCCTGCCGCTGAGCGACGTGATCGAGTCGCTGCAGCCCAAGGCGCAGGACGTGCACCGCGTGGCCGACGGCCAGCCGCTTCTGCATGTGCGCGGCGAGTATCTGTCGCTGGTGTCGCTGGCACATAAGTTCGGGGTGTCCGGTGCCGGGGAGCAGCCCACCGACGGCATCGCGGTCATCGTGCAGGCCGAGGGGGAGCATTTCGCGCTGCTGGTGGACGAACTGCTCGGCCAGCACCAGGTGGTGGTCAAGAACCTGGAGACCAATTACCGGCGCGTGGCGGGCATATCGGCCGCCACCATCCTGGGCGACGGAAACGTGGCGCTGATCGTGGACGTGGCCGCCTGCGGCGGCAAGCGCTGAGGCCGCAGCCCGCCCTCAGCTGGCCTGGCGCAGCGCCAGCTGCCCGGCCACCCACTTGAGCAGGTAGGCGCCGATCAGGGCGCCCACCAGGTCGCCCACGATCATGGTGAGAACGGCTTGCCAGGTGGTCACCAGCTGCGGCGCGAACACAGACCAGGCCAGGTGGTGCACCAGCGCGTTGGCCACGCAGTACACCACGGTGACCACGGCGAGGTCCCGCAGCGACGTCAGTTTCACGGCGCGGCGCTTGAAGTGTTCGAACAGCAGCACCGCAATCAGCGGGCCGGCCGAGGAGCACAGCATGTTCAGTACCTTGAGCGGCAGCGGCTCGGCCTCGCTGGCCAGGAGCAGGATTGCGCCGCCCAGCAGCCCGGCCAGCGTGCCCTTGAACTTGCCCAGCACCAGCACGTTCAGCAAGCGCAGGAATGCGGGCAGGTACACGAAGGCGATGTGCGAGTTCACCTCGGTGAACGAGAACAGCCACGCGTTGGCGGCGTGGACCACCGGGAACAGCACGCCCAGTCCGACGATGACGGCAAGATCAAACAATGCTTTTTTGTGACAAAGTGTGGCGAGACGGATTTTTGCATTGCCAGGGCGGGTTCGTGCGCCTGGGGTGTATTTTTTCGTTTGATCTTTATGTGTTCACAGGCATATTAAATTTCCCGAACGGATGCATTTGACAGCGGCCAATTGATAAAAAATTTTGATTTTTCGGACGACCTGCGGCGCCTGCGCGCAGCCTGTGCGGTCGGGGCGTTGGGCAGCACGGTGCAAGCCGCGCAGGCGCTCAGGCTGTCGCAGTCGTCGGTGGTGCGGGCCATCCAGGAACTGGAGGCGGCCTGTGGCTTTGCGCTGTTCGACCGAAACGGGCGGGGCATGCAGCCCACGCCGGACGGCGCGGCGCTGCTGGAGCGTGCCGGCCGCGCGCTGGCGCACCTGGCGGTGCTGGGCGGCCCTGAGGGCCGGGTGGGTGTGCACGGGCTGTCGTGGCTGCTCAGCCGGTTCGCGACCGGCCTGGCCGGGCGGCAGATGCAGGTGCTGAAGGCCCTGGCGGCCACGCTGTCCTTGCCGGCGGCAGCCCAGCAACTGGGCGTGGGCGCACCAGCGGTGCACCAGAGCCTGGGCCAGATCGAGCACCTGGCGGGCACGGCGCTGTTCCAGCGTTCGCGCCGCGGCCTGCGGCTGACCGAGGCGGGCGAAGAAGCGGTGCGGGCCGTCCAGCTGGCCCAGGCCGAACTGGCGCAGGCTGCGCAAGCGCTGAGCCTGCGCCAGGGGCGGCTGCAGGGGCGCCTGGTGATCGGGATGCTGCCATTTTCCAGCTTCATGCTGCCGCGTGCACTGCAGGCGGTGCTGGCCGAGCACCCGGGCTTGCAGGTCAGCGTGGTGGACGGCACCTACGAGTCGCTGGTGCAGCAGCTCAGGTGCGCGGAGCTGGACCTGGTGCTGGGGGCGCTCAGGCCCGGGCCGCCCCCGCAGGGCCTGCTGCACGAGCCGCTCTTCGAGGACCGCCTGGCCGTGGTGGCACGCCGGGGGCATCCGCTGGGCGGGCGCCAGGGCCTGGCCTGGCCCGACCTTGGGCAGGCGCAATGGATCCTGCCCATGCCGCAGACGCCGGCGCAGGCCGCCTTCGATGAGGCACTGGCCGCCGTGGGCTTGCCGCCGCCAGCGGATGCGCTGCGGGTGAACAGCCCGTTGCTCATGCTGGCTCTGCTGGCCGAAAGCGACCGCCTCGCGCTCATGCCGCCGCGCCAAGTGCGGCGCGAGCTGGACGCCGGCCTGCTGGTGGCGCTGCCGCTCGAGCTGCCCCACCGGCCGCGGTCTCTGGGGCTGCTGCTGCGCGCCGACTACCTGCCGCCGCCTGGCGCGCTGGGGCTGCTGGAGGCACTGCGTGCGTCGGGCCAGCAGGCGCAGCAGGACCCGGGTGCCCCGGTGGGCTGAGCCACGGCATGCGCGGCTTGTGCGCACCGCAAGGGAAAGCGACCCAGGCGCTGCGTCGGGTCGGCACGCGGATGCCGGGCCCGGACCGGGCGCCTGGCTTCGTTGATTTGCATAGCCCGCAAGCGCTGGGCATTGGACAGGGCGCTGGTCGGCTGCGAGCATCGGTTCATACCTGTCCTGACCATTGCGCTGGCCTTGAACGACCGGCAGCCGGGCGCGGGGCCACGCGGCCCGAGCTGAGCTCGGCGCGTGTTTTCATCCACCCGCTTTCAACCCATGACCCTCCCTCCCTCGACCCTGGTGCTGGTGCCCGGCCTGATGTGCGACGGCGCGGTGTGGGCGCCGCTGCTGCCGGGGCTGGCAGGCCGCATCGCGTGCCAGGTGGCCGACCACGGGGACTGCGCCGACCTGCAGGCCATGGCCCGGCGCATCCTCGCCGTGGCGCCGCCACGCTTTGCGATCGCCGGTCACTCCATGGGCGGACGGGTGGCGCTGGAGGTCTGCCGCCTGGCGCCCGAGCGCGTGCTGCGCCTGGCCTTGCTGGACACCGGCTTCCTGCCGCGGCCGCAGGGGCCAGCGGGGCAGGCCGAGGCAGACAAGCGTGGCGCGCTGCTGGCGCTGGCCCAGGAACAGGGCGTGCGCGCCATGGCCGCGCAGTGGGTGCAGGGCATGGTGCATCCCGACCGGCTCGGCGATGCCGCGCTGGTTGACGCCATCCTGGACATGTTCGCGCGCAAGAGCGCAGCCGTCTTCGCGCGGCAGATCCAGGCGCTGCTGAATCGGCTGGATGCCACCGGCGTGCTGCGCCAGCTTGCCGTGCCCACGCTCGTGCAATGCGGTCGCCAGGATGCCTGGGCCGACGTGGCCCAGCACGAAGCGCTGGCGGCAGAAATTCCCGCTGGTTGGGCGGTGCTGGACATCATCGAAAACGCGGGCCACATGGCCCCGATGGAGCGGCCCGAGGCGGTGGCGGCCTCATTGCTGCGCTGGCTGGAGACCGCTTCGTGACGCCCCCGCATGACCTGCTCGCCGAGCGCGACGCACGGGCCGTGGTGCTGGCCGCGGCACGCCGGGTCGATGCGCAGGACTGGCGTGCGTTTGCCGAGCTGTTCACCGCGGACGCCCGGCTCACCCGCCCTGACGGCACGGTGCTCGAGGGCCGCTCTGCAATCGAGGCCGCCTACGCTGGCCGCGACCCTGCGCGGCGCACCCGGCACGTCATCAGCAACCACGAAATCACCTGGACGGGGCAGGGCGCTTCGGGCCTGCAGGAGGCCCATTCTCTTTGCCTCGTGCTGGTGTGGAGCGCCCACCAGGGCCCGGGGCAGGGTGTCACGCCCCAGGGGCTGGCGGCCGATGCGATGCAGCAGCTCGGTGAATTCGAGGACCGGCTGGTGCGCACCGAGGGGGGATGGAAGATCCAGACGCGGCAGGCGCGTTTCGTGATGCACCACCCCTGACCCTGCCGTTGAGCAGGAAGCCGCCGGGCGGCCGCTGGTCAGTGGCGCGTTGGCGGCAGCGTCACGCCGGGCAGCGCGTCGAGCGCCGGGCGGGCAAACAGGTAGCCCTGGAAGAACTCGACGCCGGCGTCTTCCAGCCAGTGCAACTCGTCCAGCGTTTCCACGCCTTCGGCCACCAGGTCGATGCCCAGGTCGGTGCAGACCGAACGCACAGCGCGCACGATCGCCTGGCGCGGCCCGTTCTGCGCGATGCCGCGCACCAGCTGCATGTCGAGCTTGAGCTGGTCGGGCTGGAACGCGGCCAACAGGTTCAGGCCCGAATAGCCGGCGCCGAAGTCGTCGACCACGTAGCGCACGCCGCGGCTGCGGTACTGGTTGACCAGCCGGGCAAAGCGCACTTGGTCCACGATGAGCTCTTCCTCGGTGATCTCCACCAGCACCTGAGAGACCGCCAAGCCCTGCTGCTGTACGCAGTCGATCAGTGCATCGATGGGCAGCACCTGCGCATCCAGCATGCCGGAGCTGCGAATGTTGAGGTTGAGCTGCCGCTGCCCCAGGCCCAGTTCTACGGCACGCTGGAGCGCGAGCGTCCGGCTGTCGCGGTCGAAGCGGTTGAGGTCCGGCGAAGGCACCGAAGACAGCATCTCCAAGGCGCTCGCACCATATTGCCCGCGCAGCAAGGCTTCGAAACCCACCACCTCGTAATTGCCCGCCTGCACGATCGGCTGGTAGGCAAAAGCCACCGGTTGGGCGGCCCGCACCTGCTCAGGCGGCCACTGGCCGTCGAAGGGTTTCATGCCGCCTCGCCCGCCAACTGCTGGCGCCACCGGCCCTGCTTGAACGCCCGCATGAGCTTGGCGGCACGGCCTGCCGTCAGGTTGCTGAAGCAGCCTTCGTGCTGGAAGTAACTGTTCAGGCCCTCGATCGATTGAATCGTCTGTGCGTCCAGCTCGGCCAGGCCCATGGACCACCCCTCGAAGTCGCGCTGGAAGATCGGCTCTTCAACGATCTTGACCAGTTGGTGGTGACGACTGTCGCGTGCGATGCGGTCGTACAAGGCCTGCACCGCGTCCACGGGTCCCTCGATCACCTGGAAAAAATGTTTGTCGTGGTGCAGCAGCACACCCGTGATGCCCCGCGCCCGGTTCTTCTCGCGGGCATGGCGCATGACCTCCAGCAGCGCGTCGCGGCCGAAGCTGTCCAGCGCCTTGCTGGCATAAGCGATGTGAAAAAGCATGGGGCCGAAGGCTGGGTTTCCGTGACTCGTCTGCAAAGCCCGACGTGCGCGGGTGTGGCAGAAATGATCAGCTGCGATGTTAGCGCTGAGCCCGGCGCTTGCAACACCCCGGCATGGCGCGGCCGCAACAGCGCTGCTGCTTGCACGGTGCCCGCAGCCCGTGCTCACTTGCTCGTTTTGCTGTCGCGCTTCATCTGAAAACCGTCAAAAACACGCTATACTCTCGGTCTCGATTCCTCAATAGCTCAGTCGGTAGAGCGCCGGACTGTTAATCCGTAGGTCCCTGGTTCGAGCCCAGGTTGAGGAGCCATCGATTACCAATGAAATCAAGGGGTTGCGCCAAAAGCGCAGCCCCTTTTTCTTTGGCCCTGAGCTGTCGTGTCATGCAACTTCCACGTCGAAGACGAGAAGACTTTCGCTCGCCGCAACCGCCGGTGCCGGCCCATCTGCGTGAAGCCGCCGCGGCGTTGCCGGAGCGGGCCGGGGTGTACGTGTTCCACGGTCGGCCGGGCGAGCCGCCGCTTTACATCGGCAAGAGCGTCAATCTGCGTGCCCGGGTCTTGTCGCACCTTCGCAACCCGGAAGAGGCCCGCATGCTGGCCCAGACGCAGCACATCAGCCACGAACGCACGGCCGGGGAACTGGGTGCGCTTTTGCTGGAGGCTCGCTGGGTCAAGCAGCAAAGGGTTCGGCTCCGTGGAC
>CAYVGD010000124.1:0-7721 GCA_964450095.1 uncultured Polaromonas sp. | reverse complement strand
GCAGCAGCGCCTGGGCAAGTTCCAGGAAGAACTGCGCGCCAAGGCCAAGGTCGAGTAAGCGGCGACATCCCCATGAAAAAAGCAGCCTCCGGGCTGCTTTTTTCATGGATGCAGCGTTTCAGCCCTCTGGGTTCAAGGCGACTCGCCTTCGATCAATCGGACAGAAAAGGGCTGCGGCCTGGACAGATCGACCTCCACACGCACGGCACGCACGTCCCGCTCGCCCGGTACCTCCAGGCGCTGAAGTGGCAGCGGCTGCCCGTCTAGCACGAAAGGCTGGTCGAAGCGGAAGCTGTGGGTGTCACCGTGCACCAGCAGCACGGGAAAAGCCGCTGCGCGCACCAAGGGCAGCAGGGTCTGGCCGATGCTGCGGTGAAAGCCCGAGTCTGCAGCGACCAAGCCTGAAAAATTGACAAACCCCAGCGGATTGGCCTGCATGGCCACGACCATGGCGCGCACGTCCTGCGCCTGGGCCCTGGCAAAGCTGTCGCGCAGCCAGGCGATGTTAGCAACATCGCGCTCCTGGTGTTCGGCCACGGCTGCGGGCCGTTTGCGGTCCAGGTTGTTGTTGCTGCCCACGACGTGCAACGTGATGAACATCACGCCCTGGTGGCTCCAGCGCTGGTTTTCCACGTAGCGCCCATGCGGCGGCATCAGCCCGGACTGGTTCTCCAGCGGCAGCGGCTTTTGCCCCAGGGAGCGCCCGGGCGTGAAGAACAGGCGCCGCAGCAGTTGCAGCCGCTCCACCGGCTCGAAGCTGCCGTTGCTGTGCCGGTGGCAATCGGTCCACTCGTTGTCGCCCGGCGTGTAGACCAGGGCTGCGTCAAACAGCATGAAATGACCGCGCTGGCGCTCGAACTCCTCATCGGAGCACACCGACGACCCCGACTTGATGTCGCCCACATGGATGGAAAAAGCAGGACGGTCGCGGTTGATGGCCGCAATCAGCGCACGGTAGGGCGGTCCGGCCTTGTCGTGCGGCCCGTAAGGCAGGTCCCCCAGGGCCACGAAATGAAATGGCTGGGCCAGGGCCGGTACCCAGGCCAACGCCAGGACCGCAGCAATCCACACGGCACGGCGCAACATGCGCCCAGGTTGCCGCGCCCCGCCCTGGACGGGCATCAGTCGCCCACGAGGAAAAGCGTCAGCCGCATCGCCTGGCTGCGAACGGGCAACAACGCCGCATACTCAGGGCTTTGCGCCCATTGCCGCGCCCGCGCTTCGTCTGGGAAAGACAGTTCAACGAAGGCCTGGAAGTCCTGGGCTTCCAGTTCGTTCCAGAACATGGCCAATTTCCGGCCGCGGCCCACCACACGGCCCCCATGCCACTCCACGGTGGCAGCCACCTGCTGGCGGTAGGTGTCGAAGGCGCCGGGGTCCTGAAGGGCGATCAAGCCGATGACCTTGAACATGCGAACACTCCTGGATTGATGCGTGCGGCATTGCCTCAGCCGGACTCAACTCAGCTCACGGCGACGCCGGGGCTGAGGGCCAGCTCGGTCACCGAAGCCCCAAGGCCTGGCGGATCCGGGCCAGCTTGGCGGCGGACTCGGGATCATGCGCAGCGCGGCGAAGGGCCTGGCGGACGAAAACGAACAGCAGCAGTGCAAAACCGCCGGCCAGTCCTCCCACCACGGTGACCAGCGCACGCTTGGGTGCCACCGCATGCTGGGCGGATGCAGGAGCCTGCAGCAGGTCGGAGCTGTTCACGCCGGCGAGCTTGTTCTCCAGCGTGGAAATGGTTTGCTCACCAGCCTCAAGAGCTCTGAGCAACTGCGCATAACCCTGGGCCACATCGAAGGTGCTGCCCCTGCCGGATTCGATCTGGCGGGCCAGGCCCGCCGCGCCCTTGGCCGCCTCGGCCTGCCGCATCTTCGCCTGCGCAAGCTGCTGCTCCAGTCGCTCACGTTCCGCGCCTCTGGGCTGTGACTTGAGAAAAGCCTGCTCCAGCACGGCCTGCGCCAACTGGCGGGCCTGGTCAGGATCTTTTGCCCTGGCCGTGAGCGTCACCGTCTTGTCCTTGGCGGAAAAGGTGGCGCCGATGCGGCTGCGCAGCGCACCGCGCTGCTCCTGGTTGCTGTCATCGCTGGGCTGGAGCACGGCCTTGCCTGCAGGAAGGGCCGCGACCGCATCGATCACTGGGGCACTTTTGAGCAGTGTGGCGAACACCTGTTCGGACGCCACGATCGCCGTCGCCTCAAAGGTCTTGGGCCAGAAGGATGCACCTGAAAAAGCCAGCAACGCGCTCAGGACGGCGCCGCCCACCAGCAGCTTGAGGTTCTCCGCCAGGACCAGCAGCAGGTCCAGCAGGTCGATTTCGTCGGCGTCGTTGTTGCTGGAGAGTTCGACGTTGGGCGCTTGCTGCATGCGGCAGTTCAACAAATCAAAAAGAACTAAATTCTAACAATCGTCAATGCCGCGCATTCGTCAACACCGCGCATTTCAAGCGTGTCGGTCATCCGCACGCAGGCTCTGCAACAATAACGACGTCTTCCCAACCCGCAACGCCATGACCGACGCCCGCCCCGAGCTTCCCGATCACCTGTCCATCGACCCGCGCAGCCCACACCATGTGCCTGCCGTGTTCCAGCACGACGTGGGCATCCGCTTCAACGGGAAGGAACGCTTCGACGTGGAGGAGTACTGCATCAGTGAAGGTTGGGTGCGTGTGCCCGCAGGCAAGACGCTGGACCGCCGCGGCCAGCCGCTCTTGATCAAGATCAAGGGCCAGGTCGAGGCCTATTACAAGGACTGAGTCACGGACTGAGTCACGGACTGATCGCTGGACCCTTGCCAGGGCTTGCGCGATGGGCGCTCGGCAGGCAAGGCTCCTCAGACTGGACTGTGGGCATGCGCCTTATTTAGGCCAACACGGTCGAGCCACAGCCCGCGTTGTCCTGGCCGAGCAAGAAAAACGGGTCCCGCGGGACCCGTTTTTCGTTGGGACAGGCGGCTCAACCCACCCACTTGCGGGCGTTGTGCCAGATCTGCATCCAGGGGCTGTGTGCGGACACATCGCCCGAAGTCCAGCTCATCTGGGCGTTGCGGAACACGCGTTCCGGGTGCGGCATCAGTGCCGTGAAGCGGCCGTCGGCCGTGGTCACGGCGGTCAGGCCACCGGGGCTTCCGTTCGGGTTGAACGGGTAAGCTTCGGTCGGCTGGCCGGCAGCGTCCACAAAGCGCATGGCCGCAATCGCGCGACCGGCGTCGCCGCGCCGCGCGAAATTGGCAAAGCCCTCGCCGTGGGCCACGGCGATCGGCAGGCGCGCACCGGCCAGGCCCGCAAAGAACAGGCTGGGCGACTCCAGCACCTCCACCTGGCTCAGGCGCGCCTCGAAGCGCTCGCTCTGGTTGGTGGTGAAGCGCGGCCAGGCATCGGCACCCGGGATGATGTCCGCGAGTTCCGCAAACATCTGGCAGCCATTGCACACGCCCAGGCCGAAGGTGTCTCCGCGTTCAAAGAAGCCCTTGAACTGCGTGGACAGGCGCTCGTTGAACAGGATGGACCGCGCCCAGCCGATGCCTGCCCCGAGCGTGTCGCCGTAACTGAAGCCGCCGCAGGCCACCACGCCTGCAAAGTCGGCCAGGCGCACGCGGCCGGCTTGCAGGTCCGTCATGTGCACGTCCACGGCCTCAAAGCCGGCCAGCGTGAAGGCATAAGCCATCTCCACATGGGAATTGACGCCCTGCTCGCGCAGGATCGCCACGCGCGGGCGCGCGCCACCGACCAGAGCCGCAGGCGACAGGTCGAAGCCCGCCGGCAGGTGCACGTGCAGGCCTTCGTTGGCCGGGTCGCCCGCTGCGGCATGCTCGGCGTCGGCTCCTGCCGGGTTGTCGCGCTGCTGGCAGATCTTCCAACTCACCGAATCCCAGACCTGGTGCAGGTCCTGCAGCATCGCGCTGAAGACGCTCTGGGTGTCGCGCCAGATCTCGAGCTTGCCCTTGCCCACCTCGAGCGGCGCATGCGCGGGGCGGGTCTTGCCGATGAAATGGCTGAACTTCGACAGGCCGTGCTGGCGCAGCACCTGCATCACGTCGTTGCGCGCCGCCGTGGGCACCTGGATGACCACACCCAGTTCCTCGTTGAACAGGGCTTTGATCGTCTGCTCCTGGCGACGTGCCTGCACCTGCTTTGTCCAGTTCTTGCTGTCGCCCCAGTCCATGCGGCTGTCGCTGATGCCGTCGCCTTCGACCAGCAACATGTCGACGTTGAGCGACACGCCCACCTGGCCGGCAAAGGCCATTTCGGCCACGGCCGCCAGCAGGCCGCCGTCGCTGCGGTCGTGGTAGGCCAGCAGCACGCCCTGGCGGCGCAGTGCATTGATGGCGTCCACCAGGCGCACGAGGTCCTGCGCGTCGTCCAGGTCAGGCACCTGCCCGCCTTCCAGCCCATGCACCTGGCACAGGACCGAGCCACCCATGCGGGCCTGGCCCTTGCCCAGGTCGATGAGGATGAGCGTGGTGTCGGCCTGCGCGCGGTCCAGCTGCGGCGTGAGCGTGCCGCGCACATCGGGCAGGCTTGCGAAGGCGCTGACGATCAGCGAGACCGGCGAGGTCACCTTCCGGGCTTTTCCGTCCTGCTGCCAGACGGTGCGCATGGACAACGAGTCTTTCCCCACCGGGATGGAAATGCCCAGCGCCGGGCACAACGCCATCCCCACGGCCTTGACCGTGTCGTAAAGCGCTGCATCCTGGCCGGGTTCACCGCAGGCGGCCATCCAGTTGGCCGAAAGTTTCACGCGGGACAACTCGATCGGCGCGGCCAGGAGGTTGGTGATGCTTTCGGCCACCGCCATGCGGCCGGAGGCCGGCGCATCCATCACTGCCAGCGGCGTGCGCTCGCCCAGGCTCATGGCCTCGCCGGCAAAACCCTGGTGGTCGGCCAGGGTCACGGCGCAGTCGGCCACGGGCACCTGCCAGGGGCCCACCATCTGGTCGCGGTGGGTGAGGCCGCCCACCGTTCGATCGCCGATGGTGATGAGAAAGCGCTTGGATGCCACCGTGGGATGGGCGAGCACCTGGATCACGCAGTCCTGCAGTTCCAGGCCGGTGAGGTCCAGCGGCTGCGGCGTGGCGGCCTGGCGCTGCACGTCGCGCTGCATCTTGGGCGGCTTGCCCAGCAGCACGTTCATGGGCATGTCCACCGGCTTGGGCTGCTCGCCATCTACCAGCTGCAGCTGCTTTTCTTCCGTGGCCACGCCCACCACCGCGAAGGGGCAGCGCTCGCGCTCGCAGAAGGCGCGAAAGCGTTCGAGCGACTCGGGAGCGATCGCGAGCACGTAGCGCTCCTGGCTTTCATTGCTCCAGATTTCCTTGGGTGAGAGGCCGCTTTCCTCCAGCGGAATGGCGCGCAGGTCGAAGCGCGCGCCCTGCCCCGCATCGTTCACCAGCTCCGGGAAGGCGTTGGACAGTCCGCCAGCGCCCACGTCGTGGATGGCCAGGATGGGATTGGCCTCGCCCAGCTGGGCGCAGTGGTTGATCACCTCCTGGGCGCGGCGCTCGATCTCGGGGTTGCCTCGCTGGACGGAATCGAAGTCCAGCTCGGCCGCGTTGGTGCCCGACGCCATGGAACTCGCAGCACTGCCGCCCATGCCGATGCGCATGCCGGGGCCGCCCAGCTGGATGAGCAGCGTGCCGGCGGGAAAGCGCACCTTGTGCGTGAGCCGCGCATCGATGCTGCCCAGGCCGCCCGCGATCATGATGGGCTTGTGGTAGCCCCAGCGCTGGCCGCCCACGGTCTGCTCATATTCACGGAAATAGCCGGCAAGGTTGGGCCGGCCGAATTCGTTGTTGAAGGCGGCGCCTCCCAGCGGCCCCTCGGTCATGATCTGCAGGGCGCTGGCCATGTGCTCGGGCTTGCCGAAGGCATCGTCGAACAGCCGCGAGACCGTGAAGCCCGTCAGGCCCGCCTTGGGTCGGGAGCCTCGGCCGGTGGCACCCTCGTCCCGGATCTCGCCACCCGCGCCGGTGGAGGCGCCAGGGAACGGCGAGATCGCCGTGGGGTGGTTGTGCGTCTCGACCTTCATCAGCACGTGCGTGAGCTGGCCGTCGTGTGCGCGGTAGACCTCGCGGCCTTGCCCGTCGTCCACTGGGAAAAAGCGCTGCTGCGCGTGACCCTCCATGATGGAGGCGTTGTCGGCATAAGCCACCACCGTGTGCTGTGGATGGCGCTCTTCGGTGTGGCGGATCATGCCGAACAGGCTCTTGTCCTGCTTCACGCCATCGATCACGAAGTCCGCGTTGAAGATCTTGTGCCGGCAATGCTCGCTGTTGGCCTGGGCGAACATCATGAGTTCCACATCGGTGGGGTTGCGGCCCAGCTGAGTGAAGGCATCGACCAGGTACTCGATTTCATCGGGCGCCAGGGCCAGGCCCTGGGTGCGGTTGGCCTCGTCCAGTGCGTCACGGCCGCCACCCAGCACATCCACCGTCGCCATCGGCGCACCCTGCAGTTCGGAAAAAAGCGCCGCGGCCTGCTCGCGGCTGTCCAGCACGCTTTCGGTCATGCGGTCGTGCAGCAGAGCCGCCAGTTGCTGGCGCTGGAGCGCGCTGACGCTGGGCCGGGAAAGCAGGCCGCTCTTGAAGCTCAGGTGGTATTCGGTGATGCGCTCAATCCGGCGGATGGCAAAACCGCAGTTGTGCGCGATGTCAGTGGCCTTGGACGCCCAGGGCGACACGGTCCCCAGCCGAGGAGAAACAAGGAACACCGACCCCGGGACGATGACCTCGGGCAGGGGGCGGGCCGGGTCGCCATAGCTCAGGAGCGCCGCCAGCTTGGGCGCCAGGGCCTGGTCGAGCGGGCTTTCAGTGGCCACCAGGTGCACGTAGCGGGCCTGGATGCCGGTGATGCGGTCGTGAATGGCCTGAAGCCGGGGCAGCAGTTGCTGGATGCGGAAATCGCTCAGGGCGTTGATGCCGGAGGGCTCGCCCTCGAAGGTCGTCAGGTGCAGGGTCACGTTGGCGGCGGGCTGTGCGAGAACAGCCGGGGGAAGACCGGCGCAGCTAGGTGCTGGACGGCGGGTGGCGAAGCCTCAAATTTTACCAGCCGGGCTCGCCGTGCCTGCTGCGCGCGGACGGCCCGGTCACCACCCCAAGCCGGGTTTTCTATGCCCTTTTTCCGCAGGCAGGTCTGGCCCGGCTCACCACTGACAGCGGCCTGCCGGGTGGGCCTTGCGCCAGCGCGGGCGCAGGGCGGGTGGGATAATCCGTCGCCATGAACATCACCATCAAAGACGAGGCCGGCATCGCGGGCATGCGCCTGGCCGGGCGCCTGGCCTCCGAGGTGCTGGATTACCTGACGCCTTTCGTCAAGCCCGGCATCACCACCAATGACATCGACCGCCTGGCGCACGACTACATGACCCAGGTGCAGGGCACCATCCCGGCACCGCTGAATTACCAGCCGCCGGGCTACCTGCCCTACCCCAAGTCTTTGTGCACCTCGGTGAACCACGTGGTCTGCCACGGCATACCGAACGACCGTCCGCTCAAGAAGGGTGACATCGTCAACATCGACGTCACCGTCATCAAGGACGGCTGGCATGGCGACACCTCCCGTATGTTTCTGGTGGGTGACTGCTCGATCGCCGCCAAGCGGTTGTGCCAGGTGACCTACGAGGCCATGTGGCACGGCATCGCCAAGGTCAAGCCGGGCGTGCGCCTGGGTGACATCGGCCACGCCATCCAAGTGTTTGCCGAGAAGCAGGGCTACAGCATCGTGC
>CAYVGD010000123.1:0-7808 GCA_964450095.1 uncultured Polaromonas sp. | reverse complement strand
TGCACGACCTGGGGCATGCCAAACATCATGGGCGTGCCAAAAATGCCGGGGGCAATGGTCATCACGCGGATGCCGCTGCGCGAGAGGTCGCGGGCAATCGGCAGCGTCATGCCGACCACCCCCCCTTTGGAGGCGCTGTAGGCGGCCTGGCCGATCTGGCCGTCGTAGGCGGCCACCGAGGCCGTGTTGATGATCGCGCCGCGCTCACCCGTGGCTTCAGGCTCGTTCCGGCTCATCGCTTCAGCGGCCAAGCGGATCATGTTGAAGCTGCCGATCAGGTTGACCTGGATGACCTTGCTGAACACCGACAGCGAATGGGCACCTGTCTTGCCGACGGTGCGTTCTGCAGGGGCGATGCCTGCGCAGTTCACCAGGCCCATGAACTTGCCCATGGAGACGGCCTGGGCCACCACGGCCTGCGCGTCGGACTCCTGGCTGACGTCGCACTTGACGAAGGCGCCGCCGATTTCCTGGGCAATGGCTTGGCCCTTGTCGGTCTGCATGTCGGCGATCACGACCTTGCCGCCGTTGGCCGCCAGCATGCGTGCCGTGCCCTCGCCCAGGCCCGAAGCGCCGCCTGTGACGATGAAAACCTTGCCTGCGATCTCCATGGAATCTGTCCTTTTCTTCTGTTGTCGGTAGAAAGTAATTCGGTTGACGTTGACGTTCACGTCAACCCGCCGCAGGTTAACACGCCAGGCTGCCGTGCAAAAAGGAAAAGGGCCCGGCTGCGTCCTGCAGCGCGGGCCCCAGGGGGCATCCACCCGCCGAGCGGCGGGATGGCTTGGCGGGCTTGTTACCTGAAACCCACCCGGTCGAGCATCTGCTGGATCCGGGTCTGGTGGGCCGCCACATTGGCCACAGGCACGGTCTCGGCCTTGAAGTTGCCGCCGCTCATGGCTGCCAGCGCGGGGTTGTTCGGCCGGACCGATGCCACCACTGGCCATTCGTTGTTGCCGTTGGCAAAGTAGGCCTGCGCTTCGGGGCTGGCCAAGTATTCAAGGAAACGTACCGCTGCGGCCGGATTCTTGGTGTGGCGCGCCACTGCGGCACCCGAGATGTTCATGTGCGTGCCCCAGGACTGCTGGTTGGGGAACACCACGGCGACCTTCTCCATCAGGGCCTTGTCCTCCGGCGCGTTGGAGCGCATCAAGCGTGCCACATAGTAGGTGTTGGTCAGGGCAATGCCGCACTCTCCGCTGCCCACGCCACGGATCTGGTCGGTGTCGCCTCCCTTGGGCGCCCGGGCCATGTTGTTGACCAGGCCCTTGAGCCAGGCTTCGGTGCGGGCCTCGCCCATGTGCTCCAGCTGCGCACCAAAGAGCGAGAGGTTGTAGGGGTGCGAGCCCGAGCGGGTGCACACCAGGCCCTTGTTCTTGGCCTCGCCCAGTTCCTCGTACGTGTCCACGTCTTCCTTCTTGACCCGCATCTTGTCGTACACCACCACGCGTGCGCGGGTGGAAAAGCCGAACCAGGCTGTGCCTTCGGGCGTGGCCTGGGCGCGCAGCGCGGCAGGCAGGGCTTGTTCCAGCGTGGCCGACTTCACGGGGCGGAACAGGCCGTCGACCTCGCCCTTGCCCAGGCGCGCAGCATCCACCAGCAGGATCACGTCGGCGGGGGAGGCCGAGCCTTCGGCCTTGAGCCGAGCCAGGATACCGGCGTCGTCGGCATCCACCCGGTTGATGCGGATGCCGGTGGCCTTGGTGAAGTTGGCGTACAGCGCCTCATCGGTCTGGTAGTGGCGGGCAGAATAGAGGTTCAGCACCTGTTCCTGGGCGTTGCTGGCTGCAGCGGCGGTGATCAGGACAGTGGCCACGAGGCTGGCACGAAAGACGTTCGGGGTGCGGTGTTTCATCGGTCAGGTTGGCTGTGAGTGGGTGACGTCGTCCAGTTTAATGCAAACGCGAATAATTCTCGATAAATTTCCACATGGGTTTTGCTGACATTTCCACCAAGCTCCGCCAGTGGCCTCGAATCGGTGGCGCGTCGGGGCGCCGCGGCTTGTGCGCGATCCTGTTGGTGTGCGCGATTGCCGGATGCGCCACCCGACCCGCAGAGCCCGTCACAGGTGTGTCCGGGCCAGCATCGGGGCCCGCTGTGGTACCGGCCGCCCCCGTTGCCACACCGCCTGCCGAGCCGGTACCCCGGCGCGCCGTGCGCGTGGGGCTGGCACTGGGCGGGGGTGCGGCCAAGGGCTTTGCCCACGTGGGGGTCATTTCGGTGCTGGAGGAGGCGGGCCTTCGGCCCAGCCTGGTGGTGGGCACCTCCGCAGGCAGCTTGGTGGGCGCGCTTTACGCCAGTGGCAAAACCGGCAGCCAGCTCCAGCAGGCGGCGCTCCAGATCGAGGAAGTGGCCATCGCCGACTGGATGGTGCCCATCGTCAACCGGGGGATGTTCCGGGGCGAGGCGCTGGCGCGTTACGTCAACGAAGCCGTGGGTGGGCGGCTGATCGAGGACATGCGCATTCCTTTCGGCGTGGTCGCCACCGACCTCTCCAATGGCCAGGCCGTGCTGTTCCGCCGCGGCGACACCGGCACCGCTGTGCGGGCCTCCAGCGCCGTGCCCGCAGTGTTCCAGCCTGTCAGGATCACGGGCCGCGACTATGTGGACGGGGGACTGGTGGCACCGGTGCCGGTCCAGTTTGCCCGGCAGATGGGCGCCGATTTGGTGGTGGCGGTCGACATTTCCGACGCACCGGAAGGCCAGCCCGCCGGCGACACCTTCCAGATCCTGCTGCAGACCTTCAACATCATGGGCAAGAGCATCAACCAGCACGAGTTGCGCCAAGCCGATGTCGTCGTCAGGCCTTCCCTGGTCGGGCTTCGCAGCGCCGATTTTTCCGCCCGCCAGCGCGCCATCGAGGCGGGCAGAACGGCCATGCTGGCAGCCTTGCCCCAGTTGCGCGCTCGCCTGGAAACCCTCGCGGTGACCCCGGCCGTGTCGCAAAAGAACTGAATTGCGCCTGGACTTTTCGCTGCACGAAACTCCAACCGCGGGACACGCCCCAGCATGTCGGCACTGCCTGGACCCAGCGCATAAAAAAAGCCCGGCGATGGCCGGGCTGGTAACGGGTCCCTGAAACCGCTTTCTTGCAGGACCCGAGGAGACAACTGGTGCACGCAGCCAGCGCGTGGCTGGCTGGCGGCGATCAGCGCTTGCGGCCGGTGGCCTTGGTGGCGCTCACGGCCGTGTTGCTCACGGCGGCGAGGTTGGCCTCGGCCATGTCGGAAGCCTGCTTGACGGCTTTCTGGACGGACTCGAATGCGTTGGTGGCGGCGGCCACGGCGCTCTTCATCACGGCCACGGCGGTTTCGGAACCGGCTGGTGCGTTCTTGGAGGCGCTGTCCACCAAGTTGACCATTTTCGACTGGAACTCGGAGGCGTGGCCTTCCACAGCCTTGGTGAACTCAGCAGTGGTGCCGCTGGCGATGTCGTACAGGTGGCGGCTGTAGGCGGCGGTTTTCTCGGCCAGCGGCTGCATCAGACCGGCTTGCAGCGCCATCAGTTCCTGGGCGTCTTTGGCGCTCAGCACGGCCTGGGTGTGGTTGGCGGTCTCGGCCAGGGCAGCCTTGGAGGCCTGGACATTCAGCTCGACGAGCTTTTCCACGCCTTCAAAGGCTTTGTGGGTCAGGCCGAAGAGGGTTTCAACGGTGGCTTTGTGGGAAGCGACGATTTGTTCAGCGGTCAACATTTTCAATTCTCCTGGTTCAGGGTGAGGGTTGCTGTTTGTGTTGCCTGCCCGCCGATGCTTGTCATCTTTTGCTGCACTGCAACATGACTTGAAGTATAGGGTCGCTTGTCGGGTTTGCAAGGGTTTTTTGATGCGGTGCAGCAAATTAGGTGCCCCGCTCTAAAAAGCCGCCACGGGCACAATCGCCGGCTTTCGCCGACCGACCGCCGTGCAAGCTTTCTACGCCGACCAGTTCGTCCTGCCCCTGCCCGAGGGGCACCGGTTCCCCATGGCCAAGTACGCGCTGCTGCGCGAGCGCGTGGCTGGTGAATTGCCTGCCGTGCGCCTTCAGGTGGCACCCGCCGCCACCGACGGCGAACTCGCGCTGGCCCATGCGCCGGCCTACGTCGAGGCGGTCAAGACGGGCACGCTGCCCGCCGCGCACCAGCGCGAGATCGGCTTTCCCTGGACGCCTCAGATGGTCGAACGCTCCAGGCGCTCGGCCGGGGCCACGGTGGCGGCGGCACGCGCAGCCCTGGGCCTGCCCGGCGCAGGCGTGCCGGGCCCGCAAGGCGTGGCGGCCAACCTTGCCGGCGGCACCCACCATGCCAGCGGCGACAAGGGCGGGGGGTTTTGCGTGTTCAACGACGCCGCTGTCGCCGCCAGGCTGATGCAGGCCGAATGGTCCCGCCACCACGGCCACGCTGGCAGGCCGCTGCGGGTTGCTGTGATCGATCTCGACGTGCACCAGGGCAATGGCACGGCCAGCATCTTTCGCAGCGACCCCAGCGTCTTCACGCTGTCCATCCACGGCCACAAGAATTTTCCCTTCCGCAAGGAGCCCAGCGACCTCGACGTGGACCTGCCCGACGACACGGGCGACGACGTCTACCTCGAGGCGCTGGAATGGGCACTGGGGGAAATGGAGGGGCGCTTTTCGCCCGGTCTCGTCATTTACCTCGCAGGCGCCGACCCGCACGAGGGCGACCGGCTGGGCCGGCTCAAACTCAGCTTTGACGGACTGGAGGCACGCGACCGCCGGGTCTTTGACTGGGCCTGGCAGCGCCGGGTGCCGCTGGCCTTTGCCATGGCCGGCGGCTACGGCGTGGACATCGCCGACACGGTGCAGGCCCAGGTCAACACCTTCGGCGTGGCCACCGAATACTGGCAGCGGTGGCAGGCTGAAGCTACCCTCGGCGCCTGATGCGCGTGATGTCCGTTCGCCCGGCCTGCGCGGCCGTCGCTGGCAAAATGCCCAGCCTTGCCCCCTGGGGGCCGCATCTTTTCCCCACGCGTTCAAGCCCACGCACCCGGTCACGACCCATGAGTCCGCCCGCCACCGCCCGTCCCCGGCCCGAGCCGCGCAGCGCCTTCCGCAGCTGGCGCGGCATCTCCACCCGCTGGTCTGACAACGACGTGTACGGGCACGTGAACAACGTTGTCTACTACAGCTGGTTCGACACGGCCGTGAACGGCCTGCTGATCGATGCCGGTGTGCTCGACATCCACCGGGGCGACAGCATCGGCCTCGTGGTGGAAACCCAATGCCACTACTTTGCGCCGCTGGCCTTTCCCCAGTCGGTGGACGCCGGCGTGCGGGTCGCGCATGTGGGCACATCCAGCGTGCGTTATGAAGTGGGCCTTTTTGCCGCCGATGCGGGGACCGACGCGCTGTGCGCCGCCTGCGGCCACTTCGTGCACGTGTACGTCGACCGCGAAACCCGCCGCCCACGCCCTATGGAGGCGCGCTTTCTTGCTTTCCTGGAGACCCTCAAGTGAGCCAAAACCCCTTGCCCCTGAACGCCCCGGCCATCGACGTGGACGCCGCCATCACCAGCCGCATGTCGGTGCGCGCCTTCCTGCCCCGGGAGGTCGAGCGCGAAAAGATCGCGCACCTCCTGGAGATGGCCAGCCGCGCCCCTTCGGGCACCAACACACAGCCCTGGCGCGCCTACGTGTTGCAGGGCGCCAGCCGCGACGGGCTGGTGGCCAAGGTCTGTGCCGCGCACGATGCGATGCGCGACAACCCGGCGCTGGCCGAGCAGTACCGCGAGTCCTATGACTACTACCCGCAGCAGTGGGTGTCGCCCTTCATCGACCGCCGCCGCGAAAACGGCTGGAGCCTTTACGGCCTGCTGGGCATCGCCAAGGGCGAGAAGGACAAGATGCACGCCCAGCACCAGCGCAACTTCCGCTTTTTCGACGCGCCCGTGGGCCTGGTCTTCACGCTCGACAAGGTCATGGGGCGAGGCAGCCTGCTGGACTACGGTGCCTTCCTGCAGAACTTCATGCTTGCCGCGCGCGGCCAGGGCCTGCACACCTGCCCCCAGGCCGCCTGGAATTCCTTCGAACGCATCATCCTTCCGCATGTCGGCGCCGGCGACAACGAGATGGTGGTCTGCGGCATGGCCCTGGGTTACGCCGACGATGCCGCCCTGGTGAATCGCTTTTACACGCCGCGCGAGCCGGTGGAGTCGTTCGCCACCTGGCTGTCCTGAGGCCATGGCTTCCCACCCGAGCGTGCCATGAGCGCCGCCACGCTGCTGGTGCAGCTGCTGGGGGGGCTGTCGTACGCCAGCACGCTGTTCCTTATGGCGGCGGGGCTGACGCTGATCTTCGGCGTCACCCGCATCGTCAACTTCGCCCACGGCAGTTTCTTCATGCTGGGGGCGCTGTTCACCGCCCACTGGGTGACCGACTGGTTCCCGGCCTGGGGTGAGCACCCTGCGCTCTACCTGGCGGCCATGCTGCTGGGTGCGGGCGTTGCCGCGTTGGTGGGCGCGCTGGCTGACTTGCTGCTCCTGCGCCGCATGGCCGGCGCGCCCGAGCTCTACCAACTGGTGGCCACTTTCGGGCTCACGCTGGCGCTGCACGACGCCATGCGCTGGGGCTTCGGTAACGAGGAGGTGTTCGCGCCGCGCTTTCCGGGCCTCAAGGGCTCGGTCGAGATTGGGGGCGAGTTCTTTCCCGTCTACCAACTGGTGCTGATGGCCCTGGGCCCGCTCGTCTGGCTGGGCCTTCACCTGCTGCTGGGTCGCACGCTGTTTGGCAAGCGGCTTCGCGCTGCCACGCAAGACCGCGAGATTCTGGCCACCCTGGGTGTCAACCCCCGCCCGTTGATGCTGGGCGCGGTCATGCTGGGCTGCGGCCTGGCCGGGCTGGGCGGTGCGCTGCAGTTGCCGCGCGAGCCCGCGCACCTGCAGATGGACGTGGCCGTGATCGTCGAGACCTTCGTGGTGGTGGTCACTGGGGGTCTGGGCAGCATCGGCGGCGCGTTCGCTGCGGCGGTGCTCATTGGGCTGGTGCATGCGCTGGGCATCCAGTGGTTTCCGCAGGCGACGCTGGTGCTTGTTTTTCTCACCATGGCGCTGGTGCTGGTGTTCAGGCCGCAGGGACTGGCCGGCCGTGCTGCGACACCCGCCCACACGGTGCGCGAGCCCGCGCAGGTGTTTCGTGGGCTGGCGCTGCCCGGGGGCCGCACGGCCGCCGCGCTGGCCGCATTGCTCGCACTGGCGGCCTGGGCCTGGGCGGGCGGCGCCTACTGGCAGACCCTGGCGCTCGATGCCATGGTGCTCATCGTCTTCGGACTCAGCCTGCAGGCCATGATGGGCCTGGCCGGTCTGGTGAGCTTTGGCCATGCCGCGTATTTCGCGATCGGTGCCTACGCCGCGGCTCTCACGCACCTGCATTGGGGCTGGGCGCTGCCACAGGCCCTGGCCGCGGGTGTGGCGGGCGCGGCGTCTGTGGCGGCCGTGTTCGGGGCGGCGGTGGTGCGCAGCGCCGGCGTCTACCTGGCCATGTTGTCGCTGGCGCTTGCGCAGGTGGTGTGGGCCGCCGCCACGCAATGGGTGGGCCTGACCGGTGGCGACAACGGCCTCATCGGGCTGTCGCTGGTGAGCCCGGAGGGGCGCGCCGGGTTCTATGTGTTCATGGTGGCTCTCACGGTGGCTGCGCTCTGGGGTCTGCGAACGCTGGCGCTGTCGACCCAGGGCGCCGCGCTCCAGGCGCTGCGCGATGCACCGCTGCGGGCGCAGGCCAGCGGTGTGCCCGTGGACGCGCTCAAGTATCGCGTGTTCGTGCTCAGCGCCGCGGGCGCGGGCCTGGCCGGCGCGCTGTTTGCGGCGCACAAGGGCGCGGT
>CAYVGD010000122.1:0-7816 GCA_964450095.1 uncultured Polaromonas sp. | reverse complement strand
CCATGCCGCACCGCCTGGGCGTGACGCTGTCGCTGGCCAAGTTCAACAAGATCCTGAAGGTCGACGCCACCAGCCGCACGGCGGTGGTGCAGGCCGGGGTGCGCAACCTGGCCATCTCGGAGGCGGCTGCGCCCCACGGTCTTTATTACGCGCCCGATCCGTCGAGCCAGATCGCCTGCACGATCGGCGGCAACGTGGCCGAGAACTCGGGCGGCGTGCACTGCCTGAAATACGGCCTGACGGTGCACAACGTGCTCAAGGTCAAGGGCTTCACCGTCGAGGGCGAACCCATCGAGTTCGGCAGCGACGCGCTGGATGCTTCGGGCTACGACCTGCTGAGCCTGGTCATCGGCAGCGAAGGCATGCTGGCCGTGACCACCGAGGTCACCGTCAAGCTCGTGCCCAAGCCCATGCTGGCGCGCTGCATCATGGCCAGCTTCGACGACGTGCGAAAGGCCGGCGACGCGGTGGCCGCGGTGATTGCCGCCGGCATCATTCCCGCCGGGCTGGAAATGATGGACGGCCCCATGACGGTGGCCGTCGAGGACTTCGTTCACGCGGGCTACGACCTGCAAGCGGCCGCCATCCTGCTGTGCGAAAGCGACGGCACGCCCGAAGAGGTGGAAGAAGAGATCGGCCGCATGTCCGAGGTGCTGCGCGCCGCCGGCGCCACGGCCATTGCCGTGAGCCGCGATGAGGCGCAGCGCCTGAAATTCTGGAGCGGCCGCAAGAACGCCTTCCCGGCCTCCGGGCGCATCAGCCCCGACTACATGTGCATGGACTCCACCATCCCGCGCAAGCGGCTGGGCGACATCCTGGAGGCCATCGAGCGCATGGAGCGCAAGTACGACCTGAAGTGCCTGAACGTGTTCCATGCCGGCGACGGCAACCTGCACCCGCTCATCCTGTTCGATGCAAACGACGCCGACCAGCTGCGCCGCTGCGAGCAGTTCGGCGCCGACATCCTGGAGACCAGCGTCGCCATGGGCGGCACGGTCACCGGCGAGCACGGCGTGGGCATCGAGAAGGTCAACAGCATGTGCGTGCAGTTCTCGGCCGAGGAGAACGAGCAGATGTTCGGCATCAAGCGCGCCTTCGACCCGCAGGGCCTGCTCAACCCCGGCAAGGTGATCCCGACCCTGCAGCGCTGCGCCGAGTACGGGAAGATGCTGGTGCGCGGCGGGCAGATCCGGCACCCGGACCTGCCCCGGTTCTGAGGCGGCCTCAGGCCACGCGGGTGAGCGGCTGCGGCACGCTCGCCACCGGCGCGCTGGCCGTCTGCACGTCGCCGCAGATCTCGGCGCCCTCCTGCATCACGAGCTTGCCGTAGCGGATCTTGCCGGTCACGCGGGCGGTGGGATGCAGCACCAGGCGGTCGCGCACGGTCAGGCTGCCTTCGAAGCGGCCGTGGATCTCGGCCGTCTCGATCTCGGCCTCGCCCTTGAAGGCGCCGATCTCGGCGATCTCGATCACGCGCGACTTCATGGTCGCCTCCACCGTGCCTTCGACCACCAGGGTGTCGCAGTCGGTGATTTCCACGCCCTTGAGCTTGATGTTGGGGCCGACGGTGAGTTTGGCCGTGCTCTCGCGCGCGTCCGACAGGCCTGCGGAGGCGGCCGACAGACCCGACTGCAGGGCCACGGGGACGGCGGGGCCGGGCGCGGGGGCGGCGTGGGCGTTGCGGGGGCTGGCGGTGGCGTCGCTGTCGCGGCGGCCGAAGAAGGGTTGAGCCATGAGATTCCCTTTGAGAAAGAAGAAAAGCTCATGCTAGCCAGCGGCTCGGCAGAATGCATGCTCGAGCTGCAACAGACGTAAGTGCATGCAAGACGGCGCCTCGCCCGCGTGTAGGCGATGACCGCGCCGGACCGAAGGCTTTCTAGGCGTGGTGCAGGCCCGCGCCCTCGGAAGTCCAGCCGAGCCAGGCGGGGTTCTGGCTCCTGTGCGCCTCGTCCAGCGCCACCACCATCACCAGGTCACCGCCGAAACGGCCCAGCCCCAGCGACTGGGCCACCGTCTGCTCCTCGTGGGGCGTGGCCATGCGCAAAAAGCACATGGCCCGCTGGCGCTGGCCCTGGTCGGCACGCACCAGGTCGAGCCGCTGCACCCGCCCGTAACGCGAGAAAAGCGCGTGCAATCGGTCCCTGAGCGCAAAGATGTCGGTGGGCAGGGCTTCGTGGGCCCTGTCCATGGAAAGGGGTTCGGCGGTGGCGTGGGGATGGAGCATGCGAAGGCGCTGGAGTCAGGGGGGAGGGCACAGCCCGGCCGTGCCGGTAAAACTTTAAAGATTGCAAACCATAAAAGTCGGCACGGCCCAGCCGCGCGGGCCTGCGACCCGGCGGGGTGTCAGACAGCTTCCCGTGCAAGACGTGAGACGGCGCCCCGGCCTTGCGTCGGCCGTGACCACGGCCTCGAAACACCCCCCGCACAGGGCGATAAGCTGACACATCCGGTCACACAGCCCCGCCTGCCGCCCAGCGGCCGGGCGTGGGCTGGTGTCGCTTTTTCATCTGCTTCTTTTCCATGAGCCCGCCCGCCCTGCACATGCCTTTGCCGCACACGCCGCCCGAACTGCTGGCCGATGCCGGGCACGCGCCGCCGGACGCGGACACCCTGCAGCGCACGCTGGAACTGCTCGAGCGCGCCAGCCTGGCGGGCTGCTGGCGCTGGCTGCCCGATGCACCGGTCGGGCCGGTGCTGGACACGTCGCGCGCCCTGGCGCAGATGCTGGGCGCCCCACCCGCGCAGCCCTGGCGCGCCCCGCTGGACTGGCTGGCCGCCGACGCCGTGCCACCCGTGGCTCAGGCGCTGGACGGGCTGGCCCCCGGCGAGGAACTCGATCTGGACACCGTGGCGCTCACGGCCAGCGGCACACGGCTCGACGTGCGCCTGCTGGCCAGGCGCTGCGACGGCGGCGGCAACCGCTGCTTCGAGGGCGTGCTGCAGGACGTGAGCCAGCGCAAGGCGCTGCAGCGCGAGTCCGAGCGCATCACCGTGCAGCTGAGCACCACGCTGGCCAGCATGACCGAGGCCTTTGCCACGCTGGACCGAGAGGGGCGCTTCACCTACGTTAACGCGCAGACCTGCACCCTGCTCGAGCAGCGCAGCACCGCGCTGCTGGGCCAGGCGGTGTGGCAGGTGCTCAACGACCAGGGGTCGGGCCGGCTGCAGCGGCAGGTGGCCCATGCCCTGGCGCAGCAGCGCACCGACGAGTTCGAGGACTTCTACCTGCCCATTTCACGCTGGCTCGAGCTGAGGCTGTACCCCTACACCGACGGGCTGGCGGTCTACTTGCATGACGTGAGCGAGCGCCGTGCAGAACAGGAAGAGTTGCTGCTGCTCAAGACCAGCATCTCCCGGCTCAACGACGTGGTGGTGATCGCCGAAACGCAGGGCGAAGGCGAGGGCGAGGCGCGCATCGTGTTCGCCAACGACGCCTTCACCCGCCTGACCGGCTACAGCCCGGCCGAGGTGCTGGGCCGCAACCCGCGCATGCTCGAAGGCCCGCTCACCCAGCGCGGCGAGCTCGAGCGCATCGGCCAGGCGCTCGAGCGCTGGGAACCGGTGCGCGCCGAACTGGTGAGCCACAAGAAAAGCGGTGAGGTGTTCTGGCTGGAGCTGGAGGTGGTGCCGGTGGACGAGTCGCCCCGCGGCGTGCGGCACTGGGTGGCCGTGGGCCGCGACATCACGGCGCGCAAGGCGCAGGACGATGCCATCGAGCACCTGGCCTTCTACGACACGCTCACCCAGTTGCCCAACCGGCGCCTGCTGATGGAGCGCCTGCAAAAGGCCCTGGGCTCGGCCGGCCCGCGCCGGCGCAACGGCGCGCTGATGTTCATCGACCTCGACCACTTCAAGGTGCTCAACGACACCCTGGGCCACGCCCGCGGCGACATGCTGCTGCAGCAGGTCGCGCAGCGCCTGTCGGCCTGCGTGAGGCGCCACGACACGGTGGCCCGCCTGGGCGGCGACGAGTTCGTGGTGATGCTCGAGGACCTGGACGCCGACCCCGACAACGCGCTGGCCAAGGCGCGCGTGGTGGGCGAGAAGATCCTCAAGGCCCTGAGCGAGCCCTACGACCTGGCCGGCCACCAGTTCCACGGCACGTGCAGCCTGGGCATCACGCCCTTTCACAACGACCACGAGAGCATGGGCGAGCTGCTCAAGCAGGCGGACCTGGCCATGTACCAGGCCAAGGCCGCAGGGCGCAACGGCCTGTGCTTTTTCGACCCGGCCATGCAGGCCCAGGCCTCGGCGCACGCGGCGCTGATCTCGGAGCTGCGCCAGGCGCTGCACGAGCAATGCTTCGAGCTGCACTACCAGCCCCAGGTGGGCCGGCAAGGCCGCATGGTGGGCGTGGAAGCCCTGGTGCGCTGGCGGCGCGGCGGGCGGGTGGCGGGGCCGGGCGAGTTCATCACCCAGGCCGAGGAAAGCGGGCTGATCATGCCGCTGGGCTCCTGGGCGCTGGAGACCGCGTGCCTGCAGATCGCCGCCTGGGCCGGCCGGCCGGAGACCGACCACCTGGTGGTGGCCGTGAACGTGAGCGCGCGCCAGTTCCGCCACCCCGAATTCGTGGACCTGGTGATGGACACCATCGTGCGCACGGGCATCCGCCCCGACCGGCTCAAGCTCGAGCTCACCGAGAGCCTGCTGGCCACCGAGATCGACGTGACCATCGCCAAAATGGGCGCGCTCAAGGAGCTGGGCGTGACCCTGTCCATCGACGACTTCGGCATGGGCTACTCGGCGCTGTCCTACCTCAAGCACATGCCGCTGGACCAGCTCAAGATCGACCGCGCGTTCGTCAAAGACGTGCTCACCGACCCGAACGACGCGGCGATCGCCCGCACCATCATCGGCCTGGCCCAGAGCCTGGGCCTGGCGGTGATCGCCGAAGGCGTGGAAACCGAAGCGCAGCGCGACTTCCTGGCCCGCCACGGCTGCGAGTACTACCAGGGCTACCTGTTCTGCCCGCCGCTGGACATCGTGGCGCTGGAAGAGTTCATGCGGGAGCGGGGCGGGTGAGCGGCGAAGGCCCCTGAAAGCCCGTCAAGGCGACAGCACGCCCCCCCAAGCAGGCTGCTCCCCGCGGAAGGCCCCCGCAACCAGCCGGCGAGCCACCGGCCACGGCGGTGGCCTCAGGCCCCGACCGCCTTGCCGATGCGTTCGGCCGCGCGCACCAGGCTTTGGGCGATGGAGCGGATCTGCTCCTCGCCGATCCGCACACTGGGCCCGTAGACCGCCATCGAGCCGACGACCTGCCGCCCCGCCATGAAGATGGGCACGGCGACCGCCACGGCGCCGGCGATCAACTCCTCGCGGCTGACTGCATGGCCGTCAGCGCGTATGCGCGCGAGTTCGGTCTCGAAAGCCTGACGTCGGCCGGCGGGCAGGTCTGCCAGATGGGACGACGGGTCCGCCAGGAAAGCGACGATGGCGCGCCCGCTGGCGCCCAGCAAGACCTGCTCACGGTGCCCGACACCTCTTCGAAAGCTCAGGGGCTGCGCGCTGGGCAACTCGGCCACGCACACGCGCTCGCGACCGCTGTGCATGAGCAGCGCCACGGTTTCCCCGGTTTCCTCCCACAGCTGCTCCATCACCGGGCGGGCGATCTCGGTCAGGTCGTGGCCGGAGCTCCAGGCCTGTGACAGCTGGGCCACGGCCGGCCCGAGGCTGAAACGCTGGGGGTTTCCGCTGGACACGACGAAACCGCGCAACTCCAGCGTGCGCAGCAGCCGGTACAGCGTGGGGCGGCTGAGATCCACCCGCCTCAACAGTTCCGCCGCACCCAGCCGGCTCTCGCCGGGCCGGAACGCCAGCAGCACGTCGAGGGCACGGTCCACCGCCCTGACGCCGTCTGTTTCCTTGCCTTCCTTCATCGTCGCCTCCTGGTCTGCTGGATACTATATTTTGTCCATCTGGCGGACAGAATTTTAATTTTTGACACAAAACAGGGAATTCCAAATAATGGCGCGCCACAGCAACTCAAGAGCAAAAGGAGTGGACGAGTGAACAAGGAAATGTCGGAGACCCTCACCCGCGTGGGACCGGGCACGCCCATGGGCAACCTGATGCGCCGCTACTGGGTGCCGGCGCTCATGTCCAGTGAGATCGCCGAGCCCGATGGCCCGCAGGTGAGGGTCCAGATCCTCGGTGAGAAGCTGCTGGCATTTCGCAACACCGAGGGCCGCGCGTGCCTGATCGGCGAGTTCTGCTCCCACCGCGGCGTCTCTCTCTACTTCGGGCGCAATGAGGAAAACGGCATCCGCTGCGCCTACCACGGCGTGAAGTTCGACGGCGACGGCAAGTGCGTCGACGTGCCGTCCTCGCCGCAGTCCTGCTCGCGCATGCACATCAAGGGCTACCCCTGCGTGGAGCGGGGCGGCATCGTGTGGGCCTTCATGGGGCCGGCCGACAAGATGCCGGCGCCTCCGGAACTGGAGTGGTGCACCCTGCCGCCCGACCACGTGTTCGTCTCCAAGCGCATCCAGGCCTGCAACTACCTGCAGGCCATGGAAGGAGGCATCGACACGGCCCATGTCTCGTACGTGCACCGCTACGAGGTGGACTCCGATCCCATGCACCAGGGCGTCAAGGCGCTGGACTACATCAAGGCCGATGGCAACGTGGTCTTCGAGATCGAAAAGACGAGCTTCGGCCTGTCGCTGTTCGGCCGCCGCAAGGGCGAAGAAGACAGCTACTACTGGCGCGTCACCCAGTGGCTCTTTCCCTGGTTCACCTTGATCGCACCGTTCGGCGACCACGCGCTGGGCGGCCACGCCTGGGTGCCGATCGACGACCACAGCTGCTGGGCCTGGAGCATCAACTGGCAGCCCAAGCAGCCCCTGAGCGCGCACGAACGCGAGGCCATGCTGGCGGGCAAGGGCATCCACGTGGAATACGAGGCACCCGGCAGCTTCGTGCCCAAGGCCAACATGAGCAACGACTACCTGATGGACCGGGTCGCCCAGAGGGAAAAACGCGCCTACAGCGGCATCTTCGGCTTCTCGGCCCAGGACTACTCGCTGCAGGAAAGCATGGGCCCGATCCAGAACCACGAAGCCGAGCAGTTGCTGCCCACGGACAAAGCCATCGTCATGGCGCGGCGCATGCTGCACGAGGCGGCGCTGGGACTGGACCAGGGCATCGAGCCGCCCGCGCTCGATGCCAAGGAGCAGCGCGTGCGACCTGCTGGCGTGCTGCTGCCGCGGGAGGCCAGCCCCCTGGAGTGGGCCAAGTCACACCTGGCGGACGGGCTGGAGCGGCCGGTCTACACCCTGTAGGCCCGCGAGGCCCTGATTTCGCAACCCCACGAAAAACTAAAGGAGACAACATGACAGCTAAGTTGACACGGCGCACGTTTTCACTGGGCGTGGCCGGCCTGGGCGCGCTCGGACATGTGTCGTCGCACGCCCAGGAATGGGTGCCGAACAAGACGGTCCGGATCATCGTGCCCATCGTTGGCAGCACCAACGACGTCCTGGCCCGCCTGATCGCGCCCAAGCTGCAGGAGGCCTTCGGCCAGCCGTTCGTGGTGGAGAACAAGCCCGGTGCGGGCGGAAACATCGGTGCCAACGAAGTCGCCAAGGCCGCGCCCGACGGGCACACGCTGCTGGTGGGCTACAACGGGCCGCTGGCCATCAACGTCGGCCTGTTCGACAAGATGCCCTACGACCCCACCAAGGACCTGGCGCCCATCACCCTGGCCGTCAAGTCGCCTCAGTACCTGGTGGTTCACCCGGGGACCGGCATCACCAGCGTGGCCGACTTCGTCGCCAAGGCCAAGGCAGCGCCTGCCAAGTATTCCTACGGTTCGGTG
>CAYVGD010000121.1:0-7889 GCA_964450095.1 uncultured Polaromonas sp. | reverse complement strand
CGTCGAGGTTTCCGATATGCAGACCGTACGTACCAGCACCGCACTGCGCAGCGCGACCATCTTTTGCGCCGCTTCTTCAAAATCGGCATAGTCTCCCAATGCCACAGCCACCGCCATCGCGCAGCCAAATGCGCCCGTCTCATCCACGTCGACGATCTCGACCGGGTATCCCATCGCGTCGGCGAAAATCTGCGTCCATTCCTTTGATCGCGCCACGCCACCCGCCAGGCGGATGCGCCGCACCGGATAGCCCAGGGCATGCGCTGCGCCGGGCGACTCGCCCACGGCGCGCAGCACCAGGCCGGCGCGGCTTTTGTAGAGGAACCACACCATGGCCAGCATGATCGCCATGGCGCCGTAGACCAGGGGATGCTGGCGGAACAGGGCCGGTCCCACCAGCGGCAGGTCTCCCAAGAGCGGCACGTGCCAGGACAGGCGCTCGGGCAGCTTCTCCTGCACGTAGCCGATGCCGGCAAAGGCCGAAAAACCCACGCCGAAGAGGCTCAGGGCCAGGCCCGTGGCGTACTGGTTGGTGCCCAGCCAGATCACCAGCAGTCCCAGCACGGCCGCCAGCAGCGCGCCTGCGCCCATGCCGGCCACGAAGCCCGCCAGGTCGCTGCCGGTGTGCACCACGGCGGCAAAGCCAGCCAGCGCGGCGCACAGCATCATGCCTTCGGCGCCGAGGTTGACCACGCCGGCCTTCTCGTTGATGAGCAGGCCCAGGGCCGCCAGGGCCAGCACGGTGCCGGCGTTGAGCGTGGCGGCAAAAAGAAGTGCGTAGGCTTCCATCAGGCGCTCCGGGAAGGGTGGCGGGCCCAGCGCACGCGGAAGTTCACCAGCGTGTCGCAGGCCAGCAGGCAAAACAGCAGCAGCCCCTGGAACACGCCGGTGATGGACTTGGGCAGCCCCAGGCGCGACTGGGCGAGTTCGCCGCCAATGTAGAACATGCTCATGAGGACGGCCGACAGCACCATGCCGACCGGGTGCAGCCGGCCCACGAAGGCCACGATGATGGCGGCAAAGCCGTAGCCGGCCGGCACGTAGGGCGTGAGCTGGCCGATCGGGCCCGCCACCTCCAGCGCGCCGGCCAGGCCGGCCGCGCCGCCCGAGACCAGCAGCGCCGTCCACAGCGCGCGGCGCGATGAAAAGCCGGCGTAGCGGGCCGCTGCCGGAGCCAGGCCGCCGACCTGCTGGGCAAAGCCCGCCCGGGTGCGGAACAGGAACACCCACAGGGCAGCGGCTGCGGCCAGCGCCATGAAGATGCCGATGTTCACCCGCGAGCCGCTCATCAGGCGCGGCACCTGCGTGGCCGCGGCGAAGGTCTGGGTCTGCGGGAAGTTGTAGCCGGCCGGGTCCTTCCAGGGTCCGTACACCAGGTAGCTCAGCACCATGTCGGCCACGTACACCAGCATCAGGCTGACCAGGATTTCGTTGGCGTTGAAGCGGTCTCGCAGCGCCGCGGTCAGCCCCGCCCAGAGCATGCCGCCCAGCATGCCGGCCAGCATCACGGCCACCAGGATCCAGCGGCCGGTTTCCTTGCCCGCCAGGAGCGCCACGCCGCCGGCGCACACCGCGCCGATGATGAACTGGCCCTCGGCACCGATGTTCCAGACGTTGGAGCGAAAGCACACCGCCAGGCCCAGCGCAATGAGCAGCAGCGGCGTGGCCTTGACCATGAGTTCGCCCAGGGCGTACTTGGTCTTGACCGGCTCCCAGAAGAACATCTGGAGGCCGCGCACCGGGTCCTTGCCCAGGGCCATGAACAGCAGCACGCCCAGCAGCACCGTGATGGCGATGGCCAGCAGCGGCGAGGCATAGCGCCACACCCGAGAGGCTTCGGGCCGGGCCTCAAGCCTGATCATGTCGCACCTCCCGGCCCGCCTGTCCGCCCGCCGAGCCGGGCCACAGCCCGCTCATCCATTCGCCGATGCGCTCCACCGTCGCCTCTGCCCGGGCCAGCGGCGGCGACAGCCGGCCCTTGGCGATCACGTGCAGCCGGTCACAAATCTCGAACAATTCGTCCAACTCCTCACTCACCACCAGCACCGCGCAGCCGGCCTCGCGCAGCGCCAGGATTTCGCCGCGGATCTGCGCCGAGGCGCCCACGTCCACGCCCCAGGTCGGCTGCGACAGGATCAGCAGCCGGGGCTGGGCGGCGATCTCGCGGCCCACGATGAACTTCTGCAAGTTGCCGCCCGACAGCGACTGCGCCGGCGCATGCGGCCCCGGCGCCTTCACGCGAAAGCGCTCGATCAGCCCGCGCGCCTGCTCGGCCAGGGTCGAGTTGCGGATCCAGCCGCCTGTGCCCACGGCTTCGCCGCGCGTGAGGAGCAGGTTGTGCGCCAGGTCCATGGACGGCACGGCGCCGCGGCCCAGGCGTTCCTCGGGCACGAAGTGCAGGCCCATGCGCCTGCGCTGCGCGGGACCCAGACCCGAAAGGTTCTGGCCTTCCAGCGCCAGCGTCGCGCCGGCACCCAGGGGCCGGGCATCTTCACCGGAGAGCGCGTACATCAGCTCGCGCTGGCCGTTGCCGGACACGCCGGCGATGCCCACCACCTCGCCACTGCGCACCTGCAGGGCGATCTGTGCCAGGTCCATGCCGAAGGGGTCTTCGCTGGCCAGGCTCAGGCCCTGCACGTCGAGCACCAGTGGCCCGGGTTCGCGGGGCTGCACCTTCAGCGCCGGTGGCTCCGCGCCGATCATCATGCGGCTGAGGGAGGCGTTCGATTCCTGGCGCGGGTCGCACACGCCCGTCACCTCGCCGCCGCGCAGCACCGTGCAGGCGCTGCACAGCGCGCGGATTTCATGCAGCTTGTGGCTGATGTAGAGCAGGCTGCAGCCCTGGGCCACCAGCCGGTGCAGCACCGCAAAGAGCTTGTCGACGGCCTGCGGCGTGAGCACCGAGGTGGGCTCGTCCAGGATGAGCAGCTGCGGGTCGGTCAGCAGCGCGCGGATGATCTCCACGCGCTGCATCTCGCCCACGCTCAGGGTGTGCACCGGCCGATCGGGCGCGATGTCCAGGCCGTACTCGCCGGCCTTGGCCTCGATGCGGCGCGTGACCTCCGAAAGGGACAGGGACTTGTCCAGCCCCAGCCACACGTTCTCGGCCACGGTGAGCGTGTCGAACAGGCTGAAATGCTGGAACACCATGCTGATGCCCAGCGCCCGCGCCTGCTGCGGGTTGCGGATCTCCACACGAGCGCCGTTGTAGCGGATGCTGCCCTCGTCGGGCTGCACCGCGCCGTAGATGATCTTCATCAGCGTGGACTTGCCGGCGCCGTTCTCGCCGAGCACGGCATGCGCCTGGCCCGGCAGCACCTGCAGCGCCACGTCGCGGTTGGCCACCACCGAGGGGTAGCGCTTGGTGATGCCGCTCAATTCCAGCCGGGGCGGGGCGGTCGGTGGGGCGTCGGAAGGAAGGTTCATGGGAAACGGGGCCAGGAAAAAACCTCAGTCGGCCGCAGGCGCAGCATCGGGCTGCAGCGACTGCGCCACTTCGCGCACGCGCTCGCGCAGCCAGCGGCAGGCCGTCGATGCATGCGTGCGCTCGTGCCAGAGCTGGTAGTACACCATGCGCGGAAAAGGCACGGGGCAGGGCAGGATCTTCACCGGCAGCTGCCCGATAAAACGTTCGCAGTACTGCCGGCCCGTGGTGAGCACCAAAAGGGTGGAGGCCACCATGGCCGGGATCAGCGCGAAATGCGGGCAGCGCGCCACCACCTGCCGGGCCAGCCCCTGGGAGAGCAGGTGTTCGTCGATGAAGCCCTTGGCGCCCGGGTGCGTGGGGGTGGGCGCGATGTGCTCGGCGGCCAGCCAGTCCTCGATGTTCCAGCCGCGGCGGCCGGCCGGGTGATCGGCCGAGACCAGGCAGACCACCTCGTCGTCAAACAGCCGCCCCATGTGCAGGTCCCCGGGCGGCCGGCTCCAGTTGCCAATGACGATGTCCACCCGGCCCTGGGCCAGGTGGGCCTGGTAGTCGGCATCGTCCGAGAGGGCCCGCATGTCGATGCGCGACAGCGGTGCGCGCGCCTTGATGCGCGCCACCAGCAGGGGCAGAAAGCGCGGGTCCAGGTAGTCGCTGGCGGCCAGGCGGAAGCTGGCCTGGCTGGTGGCCGGGTCGAACCCGCGGGCACCGGAGAACAGCATGTCGGCCTCGCGCAGGATGCTGGCCGAAGGCTCGATCATGCGCAGCCCCGCCTCGGTGGGCACCATGCCGGCGCCCGAACGCACCAGGAGCGGGTCGCCCGCGATCTCGCGCAGCCGGCGCAGGGCCGCGCTCACCTGGGGCTGGTGCATGCCCAGCCTGAGCGCTGCGCGGGAGACGCTTTGCTCGCTGAGCACGGTGTGCAGCACCCGGATGAGGTGCAGGTCCACCTTGTCGAGGAGGCGCGGGTCTTTCATACCGGGTAACGGATGCGCTGGATACAGGGACGGGTATGGTGGCGAAGCCCCGGATTGTTTACCCTGGCGCGCATGACATCGCAAACCAGCCAACCTCTGCGCTTTTGGCGGCGCGGGCAGATCATTTCGCTCAGCAATGTACCACCCGACCGCACGCTTTTAGAGCTGCTGCGCGAAGACCTGGGCTGCACCGGCACCAAGGAGGGCTGCGGCGAAGGCGACTGCGGCGCCTGCACCGTGGTGCTGGCCGAGCCGGCGGACGGGGGCTCGGGCCTGGCGTACCGGGCGGTCAACAGCTGCATCCGCCTGGCGCATTCGGTGCAGGGCCTGGCGCTGTGGACGGTGGAGGACCTCACCCAGGACCCGCTGCTGCGGCCCCAGGGCGAGCGGCCCGCGCTGCACCCGGTGCAGCAGGCCCTGGTGGACAGCCACGCCACCCAGTGCGGCTTTTGCACGCCGGGCTTCGTGATGAGCCTGTTTGCCATGTACCAGCGCCATGTGCTGGCCGGAGACGGCATCACCCGCGAGCTCGCCCAGCGGGAGCTGTCGGGCAACCTTTGCCGCTGCACCGGCTACCGTCCCATCCTGGAGGCGGCCGAGTGCATGGGCGCGCTGCCGCAGGTGGCCGTCGACGAGGAGGCCGTCCTCGCCGGCCTGCGCCAGATCCAGGGGCAGGCATCGCCCGCGCAAGGCGCCTACCTGCAGCCCGCCACCCTGGACGAGCTGCTGCGGCTGCGCGCGGCCCACCCGCAGGCGCAGTTGGTGGCCGGCTGCACCGACGTGGGCCTGTGGATCACCAAGCAGCACCGCGAATACGGACAGGTGCTGGACCTCAGCCGCGTGGCCGACCTGCGCCGCATCCGCCCCCTGGCCGGCGCGCTGCGCGTGGGCGCTGCCGTCACGCTGGAGGACGCCTTCGCCGAGCTGGTGCGCGGCCGTCCGTCACTGGCGCATTTCGCCGCGCGTTTTGCGGGCCTGCCCGTGCGCAACTCGGGCACGCTGGGCGGCAACGTCGCCAACGGCTCGCCGATCGGCGACTCCATGCCGCTGCTGATTGCGCTGGGCGCCAGCGTCGTGCTGGCCAGCGTGCGCGGCGAGCGCAGCATGCCGGTGGAGGACTTCTACACCGGCTACCGGCAAAACCGCCTGGCGGCCGACGAGGTGCTGGCCTTCATCGACGTGCCCCTGCCGCCGGTGCAGGCCCCGCACTGGCTGCGCGCCTACAAGGTCTCCAAGCGCTACGACGACGACATCTCGGCCGTGTGCCTGGCCGTGCAGCTGGAGCTGCAGGACGGCTGCGTGGCCCGGGTGGGCATAGGCTGCGGCGGCGTGGCGGCCACGCCGGTGCGCGCGCGCCAGGCCGAGGCGGCGCTGCTGGGCCAGCCCTGGGACGAGGCGGCCGCGGCCCGCGCCGCGCAGGCGCTGCGCCAGGAGTTCCAGCCGATCTCCGACATGCGTGCCTCGGCCGCCTACCGCAGCCAGGTGCTGGGCAACCTGATGCAGCGGCTCTGGCTCGAAACGCAAGGGCAGCAGGGCATCAACCTCGAATCCGTGGTGGAGCTGGCATGAACGCACCCGACCTCACCCCCCTGAAGGCGGCTGCCACCGCGGTCGCCGGCCAGTCGCACATGCACGAAAGCGCCCGCGCGCAGGTCATGGGCGCGGCGCCCTACGTCGACGACCTGCCTGAGCTCAAGGGCACGCTCTACGCCGCCCCCATCCTCTCCAGCGTCGCCCACGGACAGCTGCACGGTGTCGATGCCAGCGCGGCGCTGGCCCGGCCCGGCGTGCACGGCGTGGTGCTGGCCTCCGACATTCCGGGCGACAAGCGCTTTGCCACCTACGGCCACGACGAGGCCATCCTGGCGCTGGAGCGCGTGGAGCACGTGGGCCAGGTGGTGGGCCTGGTGGTGGCCGACAGCGTCATGCAGGCGCGCAAGGCCGCCCGCCTGGTGAAGCTGGACATCATGCCCCTGCCAGCGGTGCTGACCGTCCAGGAGGCGCTCGCGCAGCAAAGCTACGTGCTGCCTCCCGTCACGGTTCGCCGCGGTGAGCCCGAGGCCGCGCTGGCGCGTGCACCGCGCAGCCTGAGCGGAACGCTCGAGGTCGGCGGCCAGGAGCATTTCTACCTGGAAGGCCAGATCGCCTACGCCATCCCCAAGGAGCAGGGGCAGTGGCTGGTGCATTCGAGCACCCAGCACCCGGGCGAAGTGCAGCACTGGATCGCGCACGCCCTGGGCCTGGACACGCACGACATCACGGTCGAATGCCGGCGCATGGGCGGCGGCTTTGGCGGCAAGGAAACCCAGAGCGGCCACATGGCTGTTTGGGCGGTGCTGGCCGCCCGCAAGTTCGGTCGCCCGGTCAAGCTGCGCATGGACCGCGACGACGACTTCCTCGTCACCGGCAAACGCCATCCTTTCGAATACGCCTACACCGTGGGCTTTGATAACACCGGCCGCATCACCGCGCTCCAACTCCGCATGGCGGTCAACTGCGGTTTCTCGGCGGACCTGAGCGGGCCGGTGGCCGACCGCGCCATCTTCCACGCCGACAACGCCTACTTTCTCTCCGACGTGGAGATCACCTCCTTTCGCTGCAAGACGCACCTGCAGAGCCACACCGCCTTCCGCGGCTTCGGCGGGCCGCAGGGCATGATCGTGATCGAGAAGATCATGGGCGACATCGCCCGCAGCCTGGGGCTGGACCCGCTGGCCGTGCGCAGGCGCAACCTCTACGGCCTGGACGAGCGCAACCTCACGCACTACCAGATGCAGGTGGAAGACAACATCCTCGAGCCGCTGCTTGCCACCCTGGCGCAGACCAGCGCCTACGAGCAGCGGCGCCGGGAGATCGAACGCTTCAATGCGGGCAGCCCGGTGATCCGGCGCGGCATCGCGCTCACGCCGGTGAAGTTCGGCATCTCGTTCACGGCCACGCTGTTCAACCAGGCCGGCGCGCTGGTGCATGTGTACACCGACGGCAGCGTGCTGGTGAACCATGGCGGCACCGAGATGGGCCAGGGCCTGCACACCAAGGTGGCGCAGGTGGTGGCGGACGAACTGGGCGTGCCCGTCGAGCGCAGCCGTCGCATCGTGTGCGAAGGTATGACGGTCGAGGGTCGCCCCATCACCATCGACGCGGAGGACCTCCTCGCGCGCGTGTTGCAGCACGAGATCGATCATCTTGATGGCGTCCTCATCCTGGACCGCGCGCCTGCCGATTTGAAGAAGTCGATCATCAGGGCATACAACGAGGCCAACAACCTCTGACCGCTGCAAGGAGCCGGCACGTGCGCATCGTATTCATGGGTACACCCGCGTTCGCGGTGCCGTCACTGGAGGCCGTCGCAGCACGACATGAGGTCGTGCTCGCCGTCACGCAACCGGACAGGATCGCGGGCAGGGGCACGTGCGCACGTCCTTCGCCGGTGAAGGAGGCCGCCGAGGGGCTGGCGATCCCGGTCTTCCAGCCCGCGTCCCTGCGGG
>CAYVGD010000120.1:0-7891 GCA_964450095.1 uncultured Polaromonas sp. | reverse complement strand
ACCTACCTCTTTCCTCCTGCCGACCTTCCCTCCCTGCCCATCCGCGGCAAGAGCGAGCGCTTCCCCGTCAAGCGCATCTTCTGCGTGGGCCGCAACTACCATGCGCACGCCGTCGAGATGGGCCGCCCGGTGGACAAGTCGGCCGAGCGAGCCTTCTACTTCACCAAGACGCCCTCCACCCTGGTCGAGTCCGGCGCCACCGTGGCCTACCCGCCCGAGACGAAGAACTACCACTTCGAGATGGAACTGGTGCTGGCCATCGGCAAGCCGGGTTTTCGCGTCAAGGCCGCTGACGCGCACGAACTGATCTACGGCTATGCCGCAGGCCTGGACATGACCCGCCGCGACCTGCAACTGGTCGCGCGCGACAAGGGCCGCCCCTGGGACACCGGCAAGGACTTCGAGCAGTCCGCCGTCTGCACGGAGATCGTGCCCATGCCTGGCGTGGTGATCGAGAACGCGGCCATTGCCCTCGAAGTCAACGCAAGCACCAAGCAAAGCTCCAACGTCGACAAGCTGATCTGGAACATCCGCGAGATCATCGAAGACCTCTCGCTGTACTACCACCTGCAGCCCGGCGACATCATCTACACCGGCACGCCCGAGGGCGTGGGCGCCGTGCAGCCCGGCGACAAGATCACCGGCCGTGTCGACGGCGTGGCAGAGGTCTCGCTCACCATCGGCCAGCCCGAATAAGGCGGCAACCCGCATCCGCGCCGGCGGCCGCAAGGCCCCGGCGCTGGTGTCCATTCGGGGCCTGGCCCCAGACAGGAGATCGGCTTCATGAAGCTCTATAACTTCTTTCGCAGCGGCACCTCGCACCGCCTGCGCATCGCGCTCAACCTCAAGGGCCTGCCCGTGGATTACGTGGCCGTGGACCTGCGCACCGAGCAGCACCTGAAGGACGAATTCAAGGCCCTTAATCCGCAGGGCCTGGTGCCCGCGCTGGTGGAAGGCGAGCGGGTGATGATCCAGTCCCCAGCCATCATCGAATGGCTGGAGGAGCGCCACCCGACCCCGGCGCTGCTGCCGACGGACCCCGAGCAACGCGCCCATGTGCGGGCGCTGGCGGCCATCGTGGGCTGCGACATCCATCCGGTGAACAACCGCCGCATCCTCGAGTACCTGCGCAAGCAGTTCGGCGCCGACGAGGCCGCCATCAACGCCTGGTGCGGCACCTGGATCAGCGACGGCTTCGACGCCTTCGAGGCGCTGCTGGCCGCCGACCCACGCCGCGGCGACTTCAGCTTCGGCGGCCAACCTGGCCTGGCCGATGTCTATCTGGTGCCCCAGGTCGAGAGCGCACGCCGCTTCAAGGTGGACCTCTCGCGGTGGCCGCGCATTGCCGCCGCCGAGGCCGCCTGCATGAAGCTCGAAGCCTTCCAGAAGGCCGCACCCCTGCAGCAGCCCGACGCTTCCTGATCTGTTTTTCAGCCCCCCGTTTGTTCCCACCCTTTTTTCACCTGAGGAGACACGCATGAACATCCGCATCACCCGCCGCACCGCGGCAGCCGCCCTCGCCCTGGCGGGCCTGGCCGCCCTGCCCGCGCAGGCCCAGTCGGCTTTCCCGAACAAGCCGGTGACCCTCACCACTGCGTTTGCCGCCGGCAGTGGCCCCGACGCCGTGCTGCGCCAGGTGGGCGACAAGCTCTCCAAGCTCTGGGGCCAGCCGGTGGTCATCAACAACCGCCCGGGCGGCGGCGGCTTCATCGCCATCGAGGCGGTGCGCCGCCTGCCGGCCGACGGCTACAACCTGCTGCAGCTCGACAGCGAACACCTGGCCGCGTTGCCGCTGCTCTACAAGAGCCGCAACTTCGTGACGCTTGAAAACTTCGACCCGGTCGCCATCCTGTTCCGCACCCCGTTCCTGGTCGCCGTGCCCACCGACTCGAAGTGGAAGGACATGCGCGACCTGGTGGCTGCCGCCAAGGCCAACCCCGGCAAGATGAGCTTCGGCTCCTGGGGCGTGGGAAGCCCCGGGCACCTGGCCGGCGAGCAGCTGGAGCTGCAGATGGGCCTGGACATGGCGCACGTGGCCTACCGCGAGGTCTCGCAACTCTTCACGTCGGTGGCCACGGGCGAGCCGGCCTGGAGCATGGCGTCCATCCCGTCGAGCCAGGGCGTGTTCAAGGCCGGCAAGATCCGCTACCTCGCGGTGGCCGCGCCCAAGCGCATCGCGCAGATGCCCGACGTGCCCACGGTGCAAGAGGCCGGCGGCCCGGCCAGCTTCGACATCAACTCCTTCGTCTCGCTGGTCGCACCCAAGGGCATCCCGGCCGATGTGGCGGCCAAGATCAATGCCGATGTGCAGAAAGTGCTGGCCGATCCCGAGGTGAAGTCGCGCTACGACACCTTTGCCTTCGAGGCGCTGAACTGGAGCCCCACCGAAATCCGCCGCCAGGCCGACCTCAAGTTCAAGACCTACGAGCAACTGGTCAAGCGCAAGAACATCACGCTCGAGTGATGCAGGCGGTTTTTCTTGTGAAGCGGCTCTTCCTCAGAACTTGAGCCGCTCGCAGGCAAAGAGCCTGTCCATCGCAATCCCCGCGCCTTCACCGGCCCGGGGATTTTTCATTGCGGGCATTGACAAGCCGTGGTCCTGGTCGCCGAGGCGACTGGTGCTCAGGGTTCCTACGGTGTCCTGCACCCGCCCCGCCCTTTGTAATGGCCGTCCTCTTAACGAAAACAGGAGACGCTCCATGGCTTCATTTGCGCTCAAGTCGGCAACCCTTCGCCTGGCCCTGGCCGGCGCAATGGGGCTGGCTCCTCTGGCGGCCAGTGCCCAGGCGCCCGCCGCGCCCGCACCTGCCTGGAAGCAGGGCATGCCGGCGAGCATGGCCAACAGCACGCTGGCCCCCTTGGCCGGCAAGCTCACAGTGACGCCTGCCTCCGAGATTCCCGTTGACAAGATCAAACTACCGCCCGGCTTCAAAGTCGAGGTCTGGGCCACGGGCCTGCCCGGTGGCCGCGCCATGGCGCGCGGCGACGATGGCAAGCTTTATGTGGGCACGCGCGGCATCGGCCGCGTCTATGAGGTCACCGACAGCGGCGGTCAGCGCACGGTGCGCACCGTGGTGGACAAGCTCAATCAACCGGCGGGCGTGGCTTTCCGCAACGGATCGCTGTATGTCATGGCCATCGACAAGGTGCTGCGGTATGACGGCATCGAGCGCAACCCGGCCGCGCCCGCGGTTGACATGACCGAGGCCTTCAAGCTGCCCAAGGAGCCGCACCACAACTGGAAGTACATCGCCTTCGGTCCGGACGGCAAGCTCTATGTGCCCTTCGGCGCGCCCTGCAACATCTGCGAGCTGCCCACCCCCGAGTACGCCCAGATCCGCCGCTACAACCCCGACGGCTCTGGCATGGAAGTGCTGGCCACGGGCGTGCGCAATACCGTGGGTTTCGATTGGCACCCCCTCACCAAGGAGCTGTGGTTCAGCAACCATGGCCGCGACTGGATGGGTGAGGACACGCCGCACGACACCATGCACCGGCTCACGCGCACCGGCATGAATGCGGGCTTCCCGCACTGCCACGAGGGTCGCTTGCCCGACCCCGACGTGAAGAAGGCCGACCCCTGCGGCGGCGTTGAACCGCCGGTGGCGCTGATGGGCCCGCACTCGGCCACCATGGGCGTGACCTTCTACACGGGCAACATGTTCCCCGCCGAGTACCGCAACGTGCTGTTCAATGCGCGCAAGGGCTCCTGGAACCGGACCCGCAAGATCGGCTACGACGTGGTCATGGTCAAGGCGGGTGCCGACGGCAGTAATGCGCGCGTCGAGCCTTTCATGACCGGCTTCATGGACGAGGTCACGCAAAGCTTCTGGGGTCGCCCGGCCTATCTGCTGCAGATGCCCGACGGCTCGCTGCTGGTGAGCGATGAGCAGTTGGGTGCGATCTACCGCGTCACCTACAGCCGTTGAGCGCTCGATGCACCGAGCTCTGTCCTGCCTGCGGGCATTGACGCTCTGCGCCCTGCCCTGGCTGGCCGCCCAGGGGGCGGCCAGCCAGGGCCTGCCTCAGCGCATGGCCCTGTGCGCCGCCTGTCACGGCGCCGACGGCAACTCGCAGATCAAGGACATCCCGTCCCTGGCCGGCCAGCCGAAGGTGTTCCTGGAGAACCAGCTGGTGATGATCCGCGAGGGCATGCGAGACATTCCCGCCATGAAGGGTTCGCTCGATGGCGTGAGCGATGCCGACATCGCCGCAATGGCGCGGCATTACGCTGCGCAGCCGATCAAAGCCTCTGTGGCCCCGCGCAATGTCGCCCAGTTTGAGCGCGGCCGCAAGCTCTCGGTCGAGATGCGCTGCGGTATTTGCCACCTGCCCGAGTACCAGGGCCGCGAGCAGATGCCCCGCCTGGCCGGCCAGCGGGAGGACTACCTGCTGTATTCCATGCGCCAGTTCCGCAACAACCAGGCTGCAGGCCGCGACACGCTGATGGCCGCCGCCCTCTACGGCGTGTCGGATGCCGACCTGCAGGCCATGGCGCACTACCTGGCGCGCGTGGCGCCCTGAGGTGCCCCGGCTTTTCAGACGGAGCCCTCTCGTGCACAAATCCCTGGCCTGGACCACCCTGGCCGTTGCTTTCTTCCCGGCCCAGGCTCAGCAAGTCGCAGGCACGGGCTCGCCCGCGCTGGCTCCGGTGATGGTGCAGGGCGGCCGCCTGGCCCAGCGCCAGTTCGACACCCCAGGCGCGGTGCACGTCGTCGATGCCGAGGCCATCCGCACCGCAGGGCCGCAGGTCAACCTCTCGGAAGCCCTGGGTCCGGTGCCTGGCCTGGTCTCGCTCAACCGCAACAACTACGCGCAGGACTTGCAGATTTCCATCCGCGGCTTCGGCGCGCGCGCGCCCTTCGGCCTGCGCGGCATCCGTTTGCTGGCCGACGGCATTCCGGCGAGCACGCCCGACGGCCAGGGCCAGGCATCGACTGTGGCCCTGACCTCGGCCCAGCGCATTGAGGTGCTCAGCGGCCCGCTGGCGCAGATTCACGGCAATGCCTCGGGTGGCGTGATCCAGACCACCACGCGCGAAGCCGGTGAACGGCCCGAGGGCCAGGCCCTGCTGGCGGTCGGCGCCTACGGCCTGCAGCGCACTGACTGGCAGGCCAGCGGCCGCATGGGCGAGCGCGGCCAGCTGGGCCTGGTGGCCGACTACAGCACCTTTGCCACCGACGGTTGGCGTGACAACAGTGCGGCCAAACGGACGCACTTCAATGGCGTGATCACCCACGACGCGGCGCCCGGCTCACGCATTCGGCTGGTTGCCAATGTGTTCGACATGCCCCTGGCCGAGGACCCGTTGGGCCTGACGGCTGCGCAGCTGGCCAATCCGCAGTCAGCCGGTACCAATGCCGAGGCCAGGCGCACCCGCAAGATCGTGTCCCAAGAGCAGGTGGGTGTGGTGCTGGAGCAGCGTCTGGGTGCCGATCTGTCGCTGACCGCGCGGCTGTACACCGGCCGCCGCAGCAACCTGCAGTACCAGGCCAGCAACGCGTGGGTGGGACTGGAGCGACGCTTTCATGGCCTGGGCCTGCAGTTGCAGGGCCAGGCTCGCACTGGCGCCGAGTCCCGCGTGAGCTGGGTGGTCGGCATGGACCGCGAGCGTTCAGGTGAGCAGCGCCAGGGCGGCGCCGCTGCCAACGGTGAAAAGTCCGGAGGCCTGACCCGCAACGAATGGAACCAGTCGGGCAATGGCGACCTGTTCGGGCAGGCCAACTGGCACCTGGGGGAGCGCTGGACGCTCACCACCGGTTTGCGCCACAGCGACGTCACGCTCAAGAGCCGTGACGAATACCTCAGCGACCAGGTGGACGGCTCTGGCTCGGTGCGCTACCGCAGCACCAGCCCGGTGCTGGGCTTGACCTGGCACGCCAGAAACAACCTCAACTTCTACATCAACCACGGCCAGGGCTTTGAAACGCCGACGCTGGCCGAGGCCGCCTACACCGTGGTGGGCAACACCGTGAGCGGACGCTTCAACCCGACGCTGGCCGCAGCGCGCAGCCGCCATCTGGAGATGGGCCTGAAGTGGAACGCCGGCCCGGCAACGCGGCTGGATTTGGCACTTTTTCGCATCGACACGCGCGACGAGATCGTCGCCGTCCAGTCCACCGCGGGCCGCACCGCCTTCGCCAACGCGACGAACACCGACCGGCAGGGCCTGGAACTGTCCGCACGCCACAGCTGGTCTGCGCATTGGCGCGCCGTGGGCGCGCTCAGCCTGATTGATGCCACCTATGCGTCCGCGTTCAATGCCGTGCCTGCCGGCCGCAGCCTGCCTGCCGTGCCCGAGCAGCAGCTCTTTGCCTCTTTGGGCTGGTCGCAGCACGGGTTCGCACTGGCCGGCCAGCGTGTGCGGCAAGGCGCGGAAGTCACGCTGGACGTGCTCGGCCGTTCCCGGCTATGGGCAGACGATGCCAACACCGCGCGGGCGCCGGGCTATGGCCTGGTCAACCTTCGCATGCGCCAGCGCTGGCAGTCCGGTGGCACGCTCTTCGAGGCCTTCGCCGGAGTGGACAACCTGGCCGATCGCCGCACCGTGGGCTCGGTCATCGTCAACCAGTCCAGCGGTGGCTTTTACGAGCCCGGCTTGCCGCGCACCTGGCTGGTGGGACTGCAGGCCCGCTTCCAGCGCTGAGTTGGGTGGCCGCTGCACGCGCAGGTCAGCCCGGCCCGAGCCGGTCTCTGCTTCCCGGAGCGTGCATCAGTCTTCGGCCCTCGGGTGACGCACTGCCCGATGCCACCGGTCGCCAACAGCCCAGCCGGTCGTCCGGGCCGGCATGTCCGCTTTCATGGCGGGTCTGGTATGCGCTCGCAGGGCTTGGTGGCTCGCGCCCGGCACAGGTACGCCCCGCGCCCGCCGGGGCGCCGGCCTCACACGCCCAGGTAGCCCGACAACTGGGGGCTGGCAGCGATGTCCTGGCTGGCGCCTTCCAGCACCACCTGGCCTTTTTGCAGCACCAGGGCGCGGTCCGAGTGCGACAGCACCTTGCGGTAGTCGCGGTCCACGATGAGCGTGGCGATGCCGGCGGCGCGGATCTCGGCGATCACGCGCCAGATGTCGGCCACGATCAGCGGCGCCAGGCCCTCGGTCGCTTCGTCCAGGATGATCAGTTCCGGGTGCGTCATCAGCACCCGCCCGATCGAGAGCATCTGCTGCTCGCCGCCCGACAGCTGTGAGCCCATGTTGCCGATGCGCTCGGCCAGCCGCGGGAAGGTGGTCAGCACCTTGTCCAGCGTCCAGACGTTCTGGCCGTCCCGGCCGCGGCGTGCGGCCATCACGAGGTTCTCGCGCACCGAGAGGTTGGGGAAGATGCCCCGTCCCTCGGGCACGTAGCCCACACCCAGCCGCGCCACCTCGTGCGGTTGGCAGCGCGAGCAGTCCTGGCCGAAGAGGTGGATCTGCCCCTCGCGCTGCGTCACGTGCCCCAGCAGGGTGCGGATCAGCGTGCTCTTGCCCATGCCGTTGCGCCCGAGCAGGCCCACGGTCTGGCCGCGCTCGATCTTCAGGTCGATGCCGTGCAGCACGTGGCTGGAGCCGTACCAGGCGTGCACGCCTTCGGCTTCGAGCAGGATGTCGTGTGTCTGGTGCTTCATGGCGTTCAATGCTCCCCGAGGTAGGCGGCCTGCACTTGCGGGTTGCTGCGAACCTGCTGCGGCGTGTCGGTGGCGATCACGGTGCCGTTGACCATGACCGTGATGAAGTCGGCGATGCGGAAGATCGCATCCATGTCGTGCTCCACCAGCAGGATCGCGTGGCCCAGCTTGAGCTTGTCCAGCAATTGCAGCATGCGGTCGGTCTCCTCGGCGCCCATGCCGGCCATGGGTTCGTCCAGCAGCAGCACCTGCGGATGCGTGGCCAGGCACATGGCGATCTCCAGCT
>CAYVGD010000119.1:0-7920 GCA_964450095.1 uncultured Polaromonas sp. | reverse complement strand
TTCTCCATCATTGCGCACATCGACCATGGCAAGTCCACGCTTGCCGACCGCTTCATCTCTCGCTGCGGAGGCCTCTCCGACCGCGAGATGAGCGAGCAGGTGCTGGACTCGATGGACATCGAGAAAGAGCGCGGCATCACCATCAAGGCCCAGACGGCTGCGCTGCAGTACAAGGCGCGTGACGGGAAGGTCTACAACCTGAACCTGATCGACACCCCCGGCCATGTGGACTTCTCCTACGAGGTGAGCCGCTCACTGTCTGCCTGCGAAGGTGCGCTGCTGGTGGTGGACGCCTCCCAGGGCGTGGAAGCGCAGACGGTGGCCAACTGCTACACCGCGCTGGACCTGGGCGTGGAAGTGCTGCCCGTGCTGAACAAGATGGACCTGCCGCAGGCAGATCCCGAGAACGCCAAGCGTGAGATCGAGGACGTCATCGGCATCGACGCCGCTGGCGCCATCCCCTGCTCGGCCAAGACCGGCATGGGCATCGACGACATCCTGGAACTGGTCGTGGCCAAGGTGCCCGCCCCGCAGGGCAACGCCCAGGCACCGCTGCGGGCCATGATCATCGACAGTTGGTACGACGCCTACGTGGGCGTGGTCATGCTGGTGCGCGTGGTCGATGGGCGCCTGGCCCGGGGCGATCGCATCAAGCTCATGGCCACCGAGGCGCTCTACAGCGCCGAGAAGCTCGGCGTCTTCACGCCTGCCAACGAGCCGCGCGACTCCCTGGAGGCCGGCGAGGTGGGCTACATCATTGCCGGCATCAAGGAACTCAAGGCCGCCAAGGTGGGTGACACGGTCACCGTGATCAAGGCCTCCAGCGGTGCCAACCTGCCGTCGGCCACCGAGCCGCTGCCCGGCTTCAAGGAAGTGCAGCCGCAGGTGTTTGCAGGCCTGTACCCGTCCGAGGCCAGCGAATACGACCAGTTGCGGGACGCCCTGGAAAAGCTGCAGCTCAACGATGCGGCGCTGCGCTACGAGCCCGAGGTCAGCCAGGCGCTGGGATTCGGCTTTCGCTGCGGCTTCCTGGGCCTCTTGCACATGGAGATCGTGCAGGAGCGCCTGGAGCGCGAGTTCGACCAGGACCTGATCACCACCGCGCCCAGCGTGGTCTACGAGGTGGTGCGCGGCGACGGCGAGGTGCTGATGGTGGAGAACCCCTCGAAGATGCCGGATGCCGGCCGCATCCAGGAGATCCGCGAGCCCATCGTCACGGTGCACCTGTACATGCCCCAGGAGTACGTGGGCCCGGTCATGACGCTGGCCAACCAAAAGCGCGGCGTGCAGATCAACATGGCCTACCACGGCAAGCAGGTCATGCTCACCTACGAGATGCCGCTGGGCGAGATCGTGCTGGACTTCTTCGACAAGCTCAAGTCCGTCAGCCGCGGCTACGCGTCCATGGACTACGAGTTCAAGGAGTACCGCGCCTCCGACGTGGTCAAGGTGGACATGCTGCTCAATGGCGAGAAGGTCGACGCGCTGTCCATCATCGTGCACCGCACCCAGTCCCAGTACCGCGGGCGGGCAGTGGCGGCCAAGATGCGAGAGATCATCAGCCGCCAGCAGTTCGACGTCGCGATCCAGGCCGCCATCGGGGGCAACATCATCGCGCGTGAGACAATCAAGGCGCTTCGCAAGAACGTGATCGCCAAGTGCTACGGCGGCGACATCACCCGCAAGCGCAAGCTGCTCGAAAAACAAAAAGCCGGCAAGAAGCGCATGAAACAGATCGGATCCGTCGAGGTCCCGCAGGAAGCCTTCCTGGCCATCCTGCAGGTGGAAGAATGACGAGCGCGCTGATGAGCACGCTCACGGGATTCGTCCTCGCCGCCTTCGCCAGTTACGGCACGGCCTGGTACCTGGGCTTCATCGAGGGCAACTTCGCGCTGCTGCTTTTGCTGGCCACCGTGGTCACCGGCATCTACTGGGTCGCGGAAAAGCTCGTGTTCCTGCCGCGCCGCGTGCAGGCCGCCCAGGCCCTGCAGGCCAGCCACGACAAGCGCCGCGCCGAACTGACCCAGATGGGCATCCGGCCCGACGAGACCGATGTCTCCCAGGCCCGGGCCGAACTGCTCAGGCAGCCGTGGTGGCTGGACTGGACGGCCGGCCTGTTCCCGGTGATCGTGGTCGTGTTCATCCTGCGCTCGTTCCTCTTCGAGCCCTTCAAGATTCCTTCGGGCTCGATGATCCCGACGCTGCTGGTCAACGACCTCATCCTGGTCAACAAGTTCCACTACGGCGTGCGCCTGCCGGTGGCCAACACCAAGATCATTGCCAACAACCAGCCCGAGCGCGGCGACGTGATGGTGTTCCGCTACCCGCCCAAGCCCAGCCTGGACTACATCAAGCGCGTGGTCGGCCTGCCCGGTGACGAAGTGGCTTACCTGAACAAGCAGATCACCGTGAACGGCCAGCCGCTGGCGCACAAGGCGCTGCCCGATTTCTTCGACGAAGACGCACTTCGCTACGGCAAGCAGTTCGAGGAGACCACGGCCGACGGCTCGCGCACGTACCGCATCCTGGTGGAGCCCCAGCGCCCGGCCTTCATTCCCGGCGCGGAAGACTACAAGTTCAAGGAGAACTGCCGCTACAGCACCGAGGGCTTGGTCTGCAAGGTGCCGCCCGGTCACTACTTCATGCTTGGCGACAACCGCGACAATTCGCTGGATTCGCGCTACTGGGGATTCGTGCCCGAGGAGAACATCGTGGGCAAGGCTTTCTTTGTCTGGATGAACTTCGGCAACCTCAAGCGCATCGGGTCCTTCGATTGAGCGTCTTGCCTGACCGGCCTGCCCACGTGCCTCCCGCCGACCTGCACTCACTCCAGCAGCGCCTGCAGCAGACCCTGCGCGACCAACGCCTGCTGCAGCAGGCGTTGACCCACCGCAGCTTTTCGGCCGAGCACAACGAGCGCCTGGAGTTCCTGGGCGATTCGGTGCTCAATCTGGCCGTGGCGGGCCTGCTCTACGAACGCTTGTCCGAATTGCCCGAGGGCGACCTCTCGCGCGTGCGCGCCAACCTGGTCAAGCAGGACACCCTGCACCGCCTGGCCGTGGACCTGGGCCTGCCCGCGCTGATCAGGCTGGGCGAAGGCGAGGCCCGATCCGGTGGCCACAAGCGCCCCTCGATCCTGGCCGACGCGCTGGAGGCCGTGATCGGTGCGGTCTACCTGGATGCGGGGTTCGACGCCGCCTCCGCGCTGGTGCGGCGCCTGTTCCGGGACGTGGACATCACCCCCCGCATGGCTGCCATCGGCAAGGATCCCAAGACCGAGTTGCAGGAGTGGCTGCAGGGCCGGAAAATGAGCCTGCCCATCTACCGCGTGGTGGGCACATCCGGCGCCGCCCACCAGCAGACCTTCGACGTCGAATGCGAGGTGGCCGAACTTGGCCGCACCGAGCGCGGCATCGGGGCTTCCCGCCGCGCCGGCGAACAGGCCGCCGCCACCGCCATGCTGGCCCACCTCAAGACGCTGCCTTCACACGCCGCCCGCTGACCCCCTTCTTCATGACCCCAGGCTCACCTCCCGACCCGTCCGATCCGCCCGCACAGTCGCCCCAAGACCTCGATGCCATGCTGGCACAGGCGATCGCAGGAGGTTCCGGCTCGGCATCCCCGGCCCCGGCCGAAGGCCAGCGCTGCGGGCTGATCGCCATCGTGGGCAAGCCCAACGTGGGCAAGTCCACGCTGCTCAATGCGCTGGTGGGCCAGAAGATCAGCATCACCTCGCGCAAGGCGCAGACCACGCGCCACCGCATCACCGGCATCCTTTCCCTGGCGCAGACGCAGTTCGTCTTCGTCGACACGCCTGGCTTCCAGACCCGCCACGGCAACGCGCTCAACCGTTCCCTGAACAAGACCGTGGTGGGCGCGGTCAACGACGTGGACCTGATCCTCTTCGTCGTCGAGGCCGGCCAGTTCAACCTGGCCGACGCCAAGGTGCTGGGCCTCCTGCCCAAGGCCGTGCCGGCGCTCTTGATCGCCAACAAGTTCGACATGGTGCACCGGCGCAGCGAACTGGCGCCCTGGCTGCGCGACATGCAGGAGCGCCACGACTTCGCCGAATTCGTGCCGATGTCTGCCAAGAACCCCAAGGACATCGAGCGCCTGCTGGGCCTGTGCGAGAAATACCTGCCCGCGCAGCCCTGGATGTACGCCGCCGATGACCTCACCGACCGCAGCGACCGCTTCATGGCCGCCGAGATCGTGCGCGAGAAGCTGTTCCGCCTCACGGGGGACGAGTTGCCCTACACCTCCACGGTCATCATCGACAAGTACGAGGAAGAGGGCAACCTGCGCCGGATCGCGGCCACCATCGTGGTCGAGCGCGACGGCCACAAGGGCATGGTCATCGGCGAGAAGGGTGAAAAGCTCAAGCGCATCGGCACCGAGGCCCGCCAGGAGCTGGAAACGCTCACGGGCTGCAAGGTGTTCCTGGAAATCTGGGTCAAGGTGCGCTCGGGCTGGGCGGACGATGACGCCCGCGTGCGGTCCTTCGGCTACGAATAGCCATGGCGCCGCCCGCGCTCGCCAGTTCGCGTGTTCCGCCGGCACCCCCCGGGGTGCCTGCGACCGTGTCCGTGCTTGTGCACGCGTCCTCGGCCTGCCCGGCGGCCACCCCCGGGCAGGTCTGACGTGGCGGCCAAGCGGATCAGCGAGGAGCCGGGCTATGTGCTGCACCGCTACGACTGGAGCGAGTCCAGCCTGATCCTGGAGGTCTTCACCCGCCACCACGGCCGGGTGGCGCTGGTGGCGCGGGGCGCCAAGAAACCCACCTCCAGCTTCCGGCCGGTGCTGTTGCCGCTGCAGCCCCTGCGCCTGGCCTTCGGAGGCGATGCCGAGATACGCAGCCTTCGCAGCGCCGACTGGCAAGGCGGCCACGTCATGCCCACGGGCGAATCGCTGCTGTCGGGCTACTACCTCAACGAATTGCTGATGCGCCTGCTGGCCCGGGACGACGCGCACCCGCGCCTTTTCGATGCCTACGCCGCCACCGTGCAGCTCTTGGCCAGCCCGGGCAGCGAGGCGCTGCAGCTGGGTCTGCGCGCCTTCGAGCTCTGGCTGCTGCGCGACATCGGCTTCCTGCCCTCGCTGGACGTGCAGACGGCCACGCTGGCGCCGCTGGAGCCGCAGGTGCCTTACGTGCTGGTGCCCGAGGCGGGCTTGCGGGAGGCGCATGCGGACGACCGCCATGCGCTGGCCGGTGAGCACTGGCTGGCGCTTCACCGCAGCCTGGAGGAGGGCGGCGGCTTCGTCGACACGCTGCGTGCCGCGGCCCCGGCGGTTTCGCAGCTCAAGGTCCAGCTTCGCGTGCTGCTGCACTACCATTGCAATGTGCGCACGCTCAAGACGCGGCAGTTGCTGCGTGACCTGCAGACCCTCTGAACCCATGTCCACTCCCGTCCACGGACGCACGGCCCTGTCCGTCAACGTCAACAAGGTCGCGCTGCTGCGCAACAGCCGGCACCTTGCGATACCCAGCCCCGTGCGTGCCGCCCAGCTGTGCCTGGAAGCGGGCGCGGCCGGCATCACCATCCATCCGCGGCCTGACCAGCGTCACATCCGCACGGAAGACGCCCGCGAGCTGGCCGCGCTGATGCGGCAGTGGCCCGGCCGGGAATTCAACATCGAGGGCAACCCCTTCCACAACCTGCTGCCGCTGGTGCATGAGCTGCGGCCGCACCAGTGCACCCTGGTGCCCGACAGCCAGGACCAGTTCACCAGTGACCACGGCTGGAGCTTTCCGCAGGATGCTGGCCGGCTCGAGCCGGTGGTGGCCGAACTGCGCGCCCTGGGCGTGCGGGTGAGCCTGTTCATGGACCCGGTGCCGGGCGCCATGGCGGCTGCCCGCGCCGTGGGCGCCGACCGCGTCGAGTTCTACACCGAGCGCTACGCCCGCGCCTGGGGCACGCCCGAGCAGGGCCGGGTGCTGCAAGTGTTTGCCGACGCGGGCCGTGCGGCGCTGGATGCCGGGCTGGGCATCAATGCCGGCCACGACCTGAACCGCCTGAACCTCACCGATTTCCTGCGTGCCGTGCCGCAGGTGCAAGAGGTCTCCATCGGCCACGCGCTGATCGCCGATGCGCTGGAGCTGGGCTACAGCGCCACCGTCCGGACCTACCTGGCGGCCATCGACCGGGCGTTCGACGCGCCTGCGAACGCATGAACCCCAGCCCCCAGGCCCGCATCTACGGCATCGGCACCGACATCTGCGACGTGCGCCGCATCCGCGCCAGCCTGGAGCGCCACGGTGAGCGCTTTGCCGCCAAGGTCCTGGCCGAAGGCGAGCTGGCCACCTGGCGCCAGCGCAGCGAGCGCTGGCCCGAGCGCGGTGTGCGCTTCGTGGCCACGCGCTTTTCGGCCAAGGAGGCCTTCAGCAAGGCCATCGGGCTGGGCATGCGCATGCCCATGACCTGGCGGCTGTGCGAAGTCACCAAGGCTGCCAGCGGCAAGCCCGAGCTTCGGCTGCACGGCCAGCTGCAGGCCTGGTTCGAATCCAGAAGCCTCGTGGCCCACGTCAGCGTGAGCGACGAAACCGATTACGCGACGAGCTTTGTCATCGTCGAACAACGACCCCCGCATCCATGACTGCCTACGCCACACCCCACTCGCCGCTGATCATCGACATTGCAGGCCTTGCGCTCACTGCCGTCGATAAAAAGCGCCTGAAGCACCCGCTGATCGGCGGCGTCATCCTGTTCGCGCGCAATTGGCAGGACCGCGCGCAGCTCTCGGCGCTGTGCCGTGCCATCAAGGCCGTGCGGTGCGACCTGCTGATCCTTGTTGACCACGAAGGCGGTCGCGTGCAGCGATTCAAGACCGACGGCTTCACCCACCTGCCACCCATGCGCGTGCTGGGGCAGATGTGGATGCAACCCGACGCGGACCTGCCCGGCGCCAACGCCCTGGCCGCCTGCAACGCCGCCACCGCCTGCGGCTACGTGCTGGGCGCCGAGCTGCGGGCCTGTGGCGTGGACATGAGCTTCGCCCCCGTGCTCGACCTCGACTTCACGGACGATGCCGCCCCGCACAGGCAGGCCGGCGTTTCCCGGAGCAGCGTCATCGGTGACCGCGCCTTCCACCGCGACCCCCGCATCGTGGGTCTCCTGGCCAAGAGCCTGATGCAGGGCCTGCTGCAAAGTGGCATGTCCAACTGCGGCAAGCACTTTCCCGGCCACGGCTTCGTCAAGGCCGACTCGCACGTGGACATCCCGGTCGACAGGCGCAGCCTGAAGGCCATCCTGGCCGACGACGCCGCGCCCTACGAATGGCTCAACACGGTGCTGACCAGCGTGATGCCGGCGCACGTGATCTACCCCAAGGTCGATGCCCGGCCGGCGGGTTTTTCAGAAAAGTGGTTGCTCTACATCCTGCGCGGCCAGCTGGGCTTTGGCGGCGCCATCTTCAGCGACGACCTGAGCATGGCAGGCGCCCGCCTGATCGACGGACGCGAGGTGAGCTACACCGAAGCGGCCGTGACTGCGCTCAACGCCGGCTGCGACCTGGTGCTGCTGTGCAACCAGAGCCTGGACGGCGGCGCCGCAGTGGACGAACTGATCGCCGGCATGACCGAGGCGCAGGTCAAGGGCCAGTGGGAGCCGCTGGAGGCCTCCGAGGCCCGCCGCCTGGCGCTCCTGCCCACCCAGCCAGCCGTGCCGTGGGACGAACTGATGCTGCAGCCTGCCTACATGCACGCGGTGGGGCTGGTTCCCTGAACCAGGGGATCCCGGTGTGGGTGTTCCTGCATCGGGGCGACGGGGCTGGGGTGGGGTCGGGTCGGCCGGCTCACGCTGCAAGGGGCGCAGAAATCGCCTGCCATCGTCCGTGAGACGCTCCCCACCCCCTCAAACCCTCTCCGCCATTCTCAGCACACAAGCGGCTTCATCCAGCAGCGCTCGGGATGGGGTTGGCCGC
>CAYVGD010000118.1:0-7955 GCA_964450095.1 uncultured Polaromonas sp. | reverse complement strand
CCTGCTGGAGGTCTATGACGGCCTCGAAGACCCGGGTGTGCCGCTGTCGCCCGAGGTGCAGCAGCTCACCGGCATCACCGACGAGATGCTGCGCGGCCAGCGCCTCGATGAAGAGCGCATCGCCGACCTGCTGGCCGGTGCGCAGCTGGTGATCGCGCACAACGCGGGCTTTGACCGGCCGTTCGTGGAGGCGCGCCTGCCCGAGCTCACCGAGCTGGACTGGGCCTGTTCGTTCGCCGACATCGACTGGCGCCGCCAGGGCCGCGAATCGGCCAAGCTCGGCGCGCTGGCCGCACAGGTGGGCTGGTTCTACGAGGCGCACCGCGCCGAGGTCGACTGCCACGCGCTCCTGGCCGTGCTGCGGCCACCGCTGCCGCTGGGCGGGCACAACGGGCTGATGCACCTGGTGCAGGCCGCGCGCGAGGCTTCGTTCCGGCTGCAGGCCACCGGTGCACCCTTCGAGGCCAAGGACCAGCTCAAGGCGCGCAATTACCGCTGGGACGGCACCGCCCGCGTATGGCACACCCAGCTCAAGGACGAGGCCGCGCTGCAGGCCGAATGCCAGTGGCTCAAGGCCCACGTGTACGAAGGCCGCCCGGCGCGGGTGCAGGTCGAGCGGTTGCAGGCGCGCCAGCGCTACTCGGGCCGGCCTGGCCAGCTCGACTTCCGGCCGCTCTGACGGGCGCCTTCCCGAGCCGGCCTGGGCAGGCCGGCCGGTCCAGACGGGCACGTGCGTGCCTGCCTGCCTTCAGCCCGTGGCTTCTTGAAAGAGCCACCCGCCCTGCGGCCCAGACGAGCCAAGTCACGGCCCAGGTCACGGCCCAGACGCCGCCTCACTCAGATAGCCATCCCAGATCACCGCCAGCCGCCCGAGGTGACCGCCGCGCGCCGCAGCCACCCGCACCCCTGCTGCGGCGGTGCATCAGCGCCAACGCCTGAGCGGCGTCGCACGCTGCCGGCCCGCCGCACAGGCGAGAGCAGGCGCGTGCCTCAGGGCTGGGCTGGCGCAGGCGCTGCGGGCGCGTCCAGCCGGCCCAGGCCGGGCCAGCGCCAGCGCAGGTACAGCCAGGACAGCAGGCCGACCAGCAGCAGCCCCAGCGAGGCCGCGGCCAGGCCCACGGTGGAATGCATCACCAGCGGTGACAGCACGCCAGCCACCAGGCCATTGGCCACCGCGCCGATGCAGGCCTGCAGCGACGAGGCCATGCCGCGCCGCTCCGGATGCAGGTCCAGCAGCAGCAGCGTCACCACCGGCACCACCAGGGCCCAGCCGAAGGAAAACGCCGTGATCGGCAGCAGCGCCCAGCCCACGTGCGCCGGCAGCAGCCAGTTGGCCACCAGGTTCACCACGCTGCTGGCCAGCATGATCACGAAGCCGTGGCGGATCTGCCGCTTGGGCGCCCAGCGCCCAGCCTGGCGACCGCTGAGCCAGGCCCCGAGCATGATGCCGCCGATGTTGAGCACGAAGAACCAGAAGAACTCGTCGGGCGCCAGTCGCAGGTGATCGCCCAGGAAGGCCGGCGCCGACAGCACGTAGAGGAACATGCCGTTGAAGGGCACCCCGCTGGCCAGGGCCAGCAGCACAAACCGCAGGCTCAGCACCATCTGCGCGTAGCCGCGCATCAAGTGGCCGGGCGCAAAGGACTGGCGCTGGTCGGCGTGCAGTGTCTCGGGCAGCAGCCGGTGCACCGCCAGCCACAGCAGCGCTCCCAGGCCCGCCAACAGCCAGAACACGCTGTGCCAGCCCGCGTGCACGAACAGCCAGCCACCGATGATGGGCGCCACCGCCGGCGCGATGCCGAAGTAGATGGTCACCTGGCTCATCACCTTCTGCGCCTGCTGGGGCTCGAACATGTCGCGGATCACCGCGCGCGAGACCACCACGCCCGCGCCGGTCGACATGCCCTGCAGGAAGCGAAAAGCCACCAGCGCGCCGATGCTCTCCGACAGTGCGCAGCCCACCGAGGCCAGAGTGAACAGCGCGATGCCGCCCAGCACCACCGGCCGGCGGCCGAAGCTGTCGGACAGCGCGCCGTGGAACAGGTTCATCAGCGCAAAACCGAACAGGTAGCTGGAGAGCGTCTGCTGCATCTGCACGGGCGTGGCGCCCAGCGACTGCGCAATGCCCGAGAACGCGGGCAGGTAGGTGTCCACCGCGAAGGGCGCGATCATGCTCAGCACCGCCAGCAGCAGCGCCAGGGCCCATTGCGGCGCGCGCCAGAGCTGCGCGGCGTTGGGGTTCAAGCGCCGCCCCCGGATTTCAGGACCAGCGCCCGCTCGTAAAGCGCATTGCGCGGCGCGCCCGTGATCTCGGCGGCCAGGCGCACCGCACCCTTGAGCGGAAGCTCGGCCAGCAGGAGCCCCAGCACGCGCTCGGCCTCTTGAAGCCCGTCGTCGGCCTGCGCGGCCTGCGCATGCAGCACCAGCGCGAATTCGCCACGGGTGCGGTTGGCGTCCTGCGCGAGCCAGGCCGCCAGGCCCTCGGCCGGCAGCGTGGCGATGTCCTCGAACTGCTTGGTCAGCTCCCGGCCCACGGTGACCGGGCGCGCCCCGAGCGCCGCCAGCGCCTGCGCCAGGGCCTCGATGCGGTGCGGCGCCTCCAGCAGCACCACGGCGCGCGGCTCGCGCAGCAGATCGCGCACCGCCTGCTCGCGCTCGGTCGCCTTGGCCGGCAGGAACCCGGCGAACACGAAGCCGCCGTCGCCCGACAGACCCGCCACGCTCAGCGCCGCCGTCACGCTGCTGGCGCCGGGCAGCGGCACCACCTTCAGGCCGGCCGAGCGCGCGGCGGCCACCAGGCGCGCACCCGGGTCGCTCACGGCGGGGGTGCCGGCGTCGCTCACATAGGCGATGCGCTCGCCCGCGCGCAGCCGGTCCACCACCTGCTGCGCCGCTTCTTGCTCGTTGTGCTCATGCACCGCCACGAGCGGCTTGCTGATGCCGTAGAGCCTGAGCATGCCCTGGGTGTGGCGGGTGTCCTCGCAGGCGATCGCATCGGCCATCTCCAGCACGTGCAAGGCACGCAGGCTGATGTCGGCCAGGTTGCCGATGGGCGTGGCCACCACGTACAGTGCGCCGGTGGGGAGGTGCTGCAGCCCGGCTGCTGCGCGTGCCGCGTCGCGGGCCAAGTCGAAAGAGGCGTTCAATGGGCGATTCCAGAAAGCAGGGCGGGCCGGCAGCCGCAGCGCCGGCCGGGCAGGTTACCACCAAGCGCCGCGGCGACGAGGCTGAGCTGCTGGCACGTCGCTTCCTGGAGCGCCAGGGCCTGCGCTGGGTGGCGGCCAACTTCAAGACGCCCGGCCGCGGCGGCGGCGAGATCGACCTCATCATGCGCGAGCCCGGGGGCACACTGGTGTTCGTGGAGGTGCGCCAGCGCAGCAGCAGCGGCTTCGGCGGCGCCGGTGCCAGCGTGGGCACGCTCAAGCAGCGGCGCATCGTCCTGGCCGCGCGCCACTACCTCATGCGCCTGCCCAGCCCGCCGCCCTGCCGCTTCGACGTGCTGCTCATCGAAGGCGAGCTGCACCAGGCCCAGCCCACCTGGTTGCGCGGGGCCTTCGACGCTTCCTGAGCCCGCCCTGCCCCTGCGGCCCCCAGCGGCCGTGCGGCCGGGGTGCAGCCGGTATCATTGCCGGCCATGCTGGAACAACGCATTCAACAACACTTCATCGACAGCGCCGACCTGAAATACCAGGCCTCGCAGGCGCTGTCCAAGCCCATCGCCGATGCGATCTCCGCGATCCTGGCCAGCGTCACCAGCGGAGGCAAGGTGCTGGCCTGCGGCAACGGCGGCTCGGCCGCCGACGCGCAGCACTTCGCCGCCGAGTTCGTGGGCCGCTATGAGCGCGAGCGGCCGGAACTGGCCGCGCTGGCGCTGACCACCGACACCTCTATCCTCACCGCCATTGCCAACGACTACGACTTCAACGTCGTGTTCGCCAAGCAGGTGCGTGCCCTGGGCGGGCCCGGCGACGTGCTGCTGGCCCTGAGCACCAGCGGCAACTCGGCCAACGTGCTGGCCGCCATCGAGGCCGCGCACGAGCGCGAGATGGTGGTGGTGGCGCTCACGGGCAAGGGCGGCGGCAAGATCGGCCAGGTGCTGCGCGAGACCGACGTCCACATCTGCGTGCCGCACGAGCGCACTGCGCGCATCCAGGAGGTGCACCTCCTGGCCCTGCACTGCATCTGCGACGGCGTGGACGCCCAACTTCTTGGTGATCAGGAGACCTCTGAATGAACGCTTCGTTTAAGCGCCTGGCCCTCGCGGCGCTGGCGGCCACCCTGCTGGGCGGCACCCTCTCGGGCTGCGCGCCCCTGCTCATCGGCGGCGCCGCCGGCACGGCTCTCGTGGTCAGCGACCGCCGCAGCCCCGGCATCCAGCTCGAGGACGAGGCCATCGAGCTGCGCGCCCGCACCAACATCCGCGACCAGCTGGGCACCCGCGTGCGCGTCGACATCACCAGCTACAACCGCCAGGTGCTGCTCACCGGCGAGGTGGCCAACGCCCAGGACCGGCAGGCGGTGGAGCGCATCGCCAGCCAGGTGGAGAACGTGCGTGCCGTGGTGAACGAGCTGGCCGTGCAGGCCACGCCCTCCCTGTGGGACCGCTCCAACGACGCGCTGCTGACCGGCCGCGTCAAGGCCTCGTTCATCGATGCCAACCTGCAGGTCAACGCCGTCAAGGTCACCACCGAGCGTGCGGTGGTCTACCTGATGGGCCGCGTGACCCAGGCCGAGGCCAACCGCGCCACCGAAGCCGCCCGCTCCGTGCGTGGCGTGCAGCGCGTGGTTCGCGTGCTGGAGATCATCAGCGACGACGAGCTCAAGCGCCTGCAGCCGCAGCCGGCCAAGTCCTGAGCACCTGCGCTGCCGCCCGCAGCGCTGGACTCTGCCGACCTCCGGTACACCTCCGGTACACCTCCGGTACAGCACGCTCGGGCAACTGCGCGCATCTGAAGGGCGCTGCGGCGCCTTTTTCTCCAGCGCCTTCCCCATTCCATCGCCCTGGGGGCCGGCAGTCTGCAGCCGTCCATCACCGGACCTGCGGCAGCCCGGCCCCCGTGGCGATCGGTTTTCAGCGCAGCCGCTTGATCAGGCTGGATGTGTCCCAGCGCTGGCCGCCCAGGGCCTGCACGTCGGCATAGAACTGGTCCACCAGGGCCGTGACCGGCAGGCGCGCCCCGTTGCGCTTGGCCTCGTCCATCACCAGGCCCAGGTCCTTGCGCATCCAGTCCACGGCAAAGCCGAAGTTGAATTCGTCGCGGGCCATGGTCTTGCCGCGGTTGTCCATCTGCCAGCTCTGCGCGGCGCCCTTGCCGATGACGTCCAGCACCTTCTCGATGTCCAGGCCCGCCTTCTGGCCGAAGGCAACCGCTTCGCTCAGGGCCTGCACCAGCCCGCCGATGCAGATCTGGTTGACCATCTTGGTCAGCTGCCCCGAGCCGCTGTCGCCCATGAGCGTGAAGGCCTTGGAAAAGGCCATGCCCGCCGGCTTGGCCGCGTCGAAGGCGGCTGCATCGCCGCCGCACATGACCGTGAGCATGCCGTTTTGCGCGCCCGCCTGGCCGCCGGACACCGGCGCGTCCACGAAATGCAGGCCCATCTTCCCGGCCACGGCGTTCAGCTCGCGCGCCACCTCGGCCGAGGCGGTGGTGTGGTCGACGAAGATGGCGCCGGGTTTCATGCCCGCCAGTGCGCCTTGCTCGCCCAGCACCACCGAGCGCAGGTCGTCGTCGTTGCCCACGCAGCAGAACACGATGTCGCAGCCCTGGGCCGCCTCGCGCGGCGTGGCCGCCTGCGTCCCGCCGAATTCGGCCACCCAGGCCTGGGCCTTGGCCGCCGAACGGTTGTAAACCGTGACGGCATGCCCTGCGCGCGCCAGGTGGCCGGCCATGGGGTAACCCATCACGCCCAGGCCCAGGAAGGCCACCTTGCGTGCCGGGGTGGGTTCGTAGCTGCGGGGGTTGATCGTTGCGGTGCTCATGCGGACCTCTTTGTCGTTGGAACGGCTGGAATGGGCGCGGCTCTGGGCCGCCGGGAAGCCGAACGCCTGCAGGGCGCGCAGCTTCATAGCGCGAGATTGTCGGGGCTGCGCGCCAACCGCCTGGCGGCCTCGGGTATCACGCGCTGGCTGCGCACCAGGGCCGCCAGCGCCTGGTCCAGCGTCTGCATGCCCTGGGCCGCGCCGGTCTGCATGGCCGAGGTCAGCTGCGCGGTCTTGCCTTCGCGGATGAGGTGGCGCACCGCGGGCGTGGCCTGCAGCAATTCGAAGGCGGCCACCTGGCCGCCGCCGCGTGCCGGCAGCAGCGCCTGTGCGACCACGCCCACCAGCGACTCGGCCAGCATGCTGCGGATCAGCGGCTTGTCGCCGGTGGGGAACACGTCCACCATCCGGTCCACCGCCTGGGCGGCGCTGGCCGTGTGCAGCGTGGCCAGCACCAGGTGGCCGGCTTCGGCAGCGGTGAGCGCCAGGCGCATGGTCTCCAGGTTGCGCAGTTCTCCCAGCAGGATGACGTCTGGGTCTTCGCGCAGCGCCGCCCGCAGCGCCCGGGCGGCGCTGCGCGTGTGCAGGCCCAGCTCGCGCTGGTGGATCAGGCAGCGGCCCGGCGGGTGGGTGAATTCGATCGGGTCCTCGAGCGTCACCACATGGCCTGCACGCTCGGCGTTCAGGTGCCCGAGCATGGCCGCCAGCGTGCTCGACTTGCCCGAGCCCGTGGGCCCGGTCACCAGCACCAGCCCGCGCGGCCGCAGCGCCCATTCGGCCAGCAGCGCGGGCGCCCCCAGCGCCGCCAGGCTCGGCACGTGCGGCGCGATGCGGCGCAGCACCGCACCCGGGCCGCGCGCATGGTGAAAAGCGTTGAGCCTGAACCGCCCCAGCCCCGGCAGCTCGCAGGCGGCGTCCACATCGCCTTCCTGGGTCCAGGTGCGCTGCTGCGGTGGCGTGAGCAGCTCGCACACGGCCGCCTGCACGGCCTCGGCCGACAGGGGCGGCGCGTGCAGCGCCAGGAGTTCACCGTGGACGCGAAACCGGGGGGCCAGGCCGGCCGAGAGGTGGATGTCCGAGGCTTCTTGTTCGGCGGCCAGGGCCAGCAGTTCCTGAAGGGTCATGTGCTGCAGCGCTAGAGTAGGGGCATGTCCATCTCAACCCAGCTCCAAGCAGTGCGCAAGCGCATTGACAAAGCATGCGCAGACGCAGGCCGTGATTCACGCTCTGTGACCTTGCTGGCCGTCTCCAAGACCTTCGGCCCGGAGGCCGTGGTCGAGGCGGTGCAGGCCGGCCAGCGCGCCTTCGGCGAGAACTACGTGCAGGAGGGCGTGGACAAGATCGCCGCGCTGGCGGCCTGGGCCCAGGGCCAGCCGCAGGCCCCCGCGCTGCAATGGCATTGCATCGGCCCGCTGCAGAGCAACAAGACGCGGCCCGTGGCCGAGCATTTCGACTGGGTGCATTCGGTGGACCGGCTCAAGATCGCGCAGCGCCTGTCGGACCAGCGACCCGCGCACCTGCCGCCGCTGCAGGTGTGCCTGCAGGTGAACATCGACGGCGGTCCGACCAAGGCCGGCGTGCCCCCCGAGGAGGCGCTGGCCCTGGCCCGCGAGGTGGCGCGCCTGCCGCGCCTGGTGCTGCGCGGGCTGATGACCATTCCCGAGCCCGCGACAGACTTCGAGTCCGCCCTGACCGTGCATCGGCGCACGCGCGCGCTGTTGGATGCGCTCAACGCCTCGGGGGCGTTGCCTGTGCCCATGGACACGCTCTCCATGGGCATGAGCGCCGATGTGGAAGCCGCCGTCGCCGCAGGCAGCACCCTGGTGCGGGTCGGGACAGCGATCTTCGGGGAGCGCTGAGTTTTTTGTGCGCTAGATGCGCTAGAGGCGCACGAGGAGGGTGCGGCGGGTGAGACCGGAGGGGGGGTTGAGGTGGGGGCAGCGGGTGGGGGCTTGCCCGGCCGGCTCATGCTGCG
>CAYVGD010000117.1:0-7962 GCA_964450095.1 uncultured Polaromonas sp. | reverse complement strand
TCGGCGCTGGCTGGCATTGCGCTGGCCGTGGCGGCCGTGGCCTGTTTTGCCACCCTGGACACCACCACCAAGGTGGCCACCGCCAGCGTGCCGCTGCTCATGGCCCTGTGGTTCCGCTACTGCTTCCAGGCGGTGGTGACCACCGCCGTGATGCTGCCTCAGCGCGGCTGGCGCATCTGGCACACCCGCCGTCCGGGCCTGCAGGTGCTGCGCGGCATGCTGCTGCTGTCGAGCAGCAGCACGGCCTTCGTGAGCCTGAAGTACTTGCCGGTGGCCGAGTTCACGGCCATCGTCTCGCTCTCGCCGCTGCTCATCACCTTCCTGGCCGCCACGGTGCTGCGCGAGAGGGTGTCGGTGCTGCGCTGGCTGCTGGTGATCGGGGGCTTTGCCGGGGCCATGCTCATCATCCGGCCCGGCCATGAACAGTTCAGCTGGACCATGCTGCTGCCGCTGCTGGTGCTGGCCATCAACACGGCGTTTCAGCTGCTGACCAGCCGCATGGTGCAGACCGAGGACCCGGTCACCATGCACCTCTACACCGGCTGGGTGGGCATGCTGATCTCGGCCGTGGCACTGCCCTGGGTGTGGCAGACGCTGAACCTGGTGGAATGGGGCTACCTGCTGCTCATGGGCTGCGCCGCGGCGGGCGGGCATTTCATGCTCATCCTGGCATACGGCCGCACGCCCGTGGCCACGCTGGGGCCCTACCTGTATGCGCAGATCGGCTTTGCAGTGATCGGCGGCTGGGTGGCTTTCGCGCACACGCCCGACGCGTGGTCGCTGATGGGCATGAGCGTGATCGCGGCCTGCGGCGCGGCCGGGGCCTGGCTCACGCTGCAGGAACACAGGGCGCTGCGCATCCCGGTGGCGCCGGCCGAAACCTGAAAAGGCGCGGGGGCGATGGCGCAGTTCCTGGAAGTTCATCCCGACAACCCGCAGCCGCGGCGCTTGAAGCAGGCCGCCTCGCTGCTGGCCCGGGGCGGCGTGGCAGCGGCGCCCACCGATTCAAGCTATGCACTCGTCTGCCACCTGGACGACAAGGCCGCCGCCGACCGGCTGCGGCGCATCCGCGGCGTGGACGAAAAGCACCACCTCACGCTGCTGTGCCGCGACCTGAGCGAGTTGGCCAGCTATGCGCGGGTGGACAACCGCCAGTTCCGGCTGATCAAGGGCGCCACGCCAGGGCCCTACACCTTCATCCTGGAGGCCAGCAAGGAAGTGCCCCGGCGCCTGAGTCACCCGTCGCGCAAGACCATCGGGCTGCGCGTGCCCGGGCACCGCACGCTGCAGGCGCTGTTGGAACTGCACGGCGCCCCGCTCCTGGCGACCACGCTGATGCTGCCTGGCGACGATGAACCGCTCAACGATGCGGGGCTGATCCGCGAGCGGCTGGAGCACGAGCTGGCGGTGGTGGTGGACGCCGGCGCCTGCCCGCAGCAGGCTTCGACCGTGATCGACCTGACCCCCATGGGCACCGGCGGCGACGCGGTGGTGCTGCGCCGCGGCCGGGGCAGCCTCGCCGACCTTGGCCTGGCGTGATGGCCGCTGCCTGCGGCTTCAAAAGCCAGCGGCGGGGGTGAAGGCGGGGGCGGGCGGGCCGGCAAGGACGCTCTGAGACAATCGCCCGATGGACCTGGCCTCGCTCATTCGCACCGTGGCGATCTACGCCCTGCCCGTGGTGTTCGCCATCACGGTGCATGAAGCGGCGCACGGCTATGTCGCCCGCCACTTCGGCGATGCGACCGCCTGGCGGCTGGGGCGGGTGACGCTCAACCCCGTGAACCACATCGAACCCATCGGCACGCTGCTGATGCCGCTCATCCTGTATTTCGCCACCGCGGGCGCCTTCGTGTTCGGCTACGCCAAGCCGGTGCCGGTGAACTTCGGGCAGCTGCGCCGGCCCAAGCAGCACATGGTCTGGGTGGCCCTGGCCGGGCCGGGCGCCAATTTCCTGCAGGCCCTGGCCTGGGGCGCGGCGCTCTACGTGCTGGCCGCGCTGGGCGTGAGCGAGCCGTTCTTTCTGGAGATGTGCCGGGCCGGCGTGATGGTCAATGCCGTCATGTTCGCCTTCAACCTGTTTTCCCTGCCCCCGCTGGACGGCGGTCGCATCCTCGTGGGGCTGCTGCCCTGGCGTGCGGCGAGCTGGGTCGCCCGGATCGAGCCCTGGGGCTTTTTCATCGTGCTGGCGCTGGTGCTCACCGGCGTGGTCGGCGCGCTGTGGATGCGACCGCTCATGGGCCTGACCCTGGAGACCGTGCGCACCCTGCTCGAGCCCCTGGCCCTGCTGCTGGGTCAGCGTGGCTGACCGCCTTTCTTTCTTCTTCTCGGACCCCATCCTGACATGAGCGAAGTTCGCGTCCTCACCGGCATCACCACTTCTGGCACCCCGCACCTGGGCAACTACGTGGGCGCCATCCGACCAGCCGTGCGGGCCAGCCTGCAGCCTGGCGTGCAGAGCTTTTACTTCCTGGCCGACTACCACGCCCTCATCAAGGTGGGGGAGCCTGCGCGCATCCAGCGCTCCACGCTGGAGATCGCCGCCACCTGGCTGGCCGCGGGCCTGGACCCGGAGAAGGTGATTTTTTACCGCCAGTCCGATGTGCCTGAGATTCCCGAGCTCACCTGGTTCCTCACGTGCCTGACCGGCAAGGGCCTGCTCAACCGTGCGCACGCCTACAAGGCCCAGGTCGACAAGAACCTGGCCGCCGGCCAGGACTCCGACGCCGAAGTGACCGCGGGCCTGTTCATGTACCCGGTGCTGATGGCGGCAGACATCCTGATGTTCAAGGCTCACCGCGTGCCCGTGGGCCGAGACCAGATCCAGCACATCGAGATGGCGCGCGACATCGCCGCCAGCTTCAACCACCTCTACGGTCCGCAGCTGGTGCTGCCGGAGGCGGTGATCGAGGAATCGGTGGCCACGCTCCCCGGCCTGGACGGCCGCAAGATGAGCAAGAGCTACGACAACACCATCGCCCTGTTCGCCCCGCGCGAGTTGCTGCGCAAGCAGATCGCGGGGCTGGTGACCGACTCGCGCGCACCGGGCGAGCCCAAGTCCACGGAAGGCTCGGCGCTCTTCGACATCTACCAGGCCTTTGCCACGCCCGAGGAAACGCAGGCCATGCGCCAGGCCTACGCAGACGGCATCGCCTGGGGAGAAGCCAAGCAGCAACTGTTCGATCGCATCGACCGAGAGATCGCGCCCATGCGCGCGGCCTACGAGGACTACATGGCCCGCCCACAGCGGGTGGAAGAGATCCTGCAGGCTGGCGCACGCCGCGCCCGCGCGCTGGCCACGCCTTTCATGGCCGACCTGCGCCGCAGCGTGGGGCTGCGCAAGCTTTCAGAGGCGCTGCAAGGCGACAAGCAAGACGCACAACCGTCCAAGAGCGCTGCACCGGTGTTCAAGCAGTACCGCGAGAAGGACGGGCGCTTTCACCTCAAGCTCACCGACAGCCAGGGACGGGTGCTGCTGCAGAGCCTGGGTTTTGAGAACCCCAGGGAGTTAGCCCAAATTGTTTCAAGAATGCAAAAAGGTGACGCCTCTGTCCTGGAGACCCACGGGCACCACTTTCTTCCTCTAGACGCTGAAGAAAAAAGTGCATTCCTTGCAACCATGAGATACATTCAGTTGCAATCAGAAGTCTGACTTTCACCCGAAAGTTAAATACGGCTTCTAAAATCTCGATAGTTCATTTATTCATGTGAGTTCTTCTCGATAGAGAGGATCCGCACGGTGAAGCATGCTGGGTGGCTTATTGGCTGGGTTTTCCCTGTCCGGAGATGCCACATTTGGGGATGACTTACTGCAAAGTAAATCGTCAAAGACAGTGTTTGAGTTTATTATTGTCACTTTCTGTCAGCCCCATATCCTCATCAACCCAGCGCCCCGCTCATGAGTATCTTCGTCGTAGATGACCACCCCCTGATGCGCGAAGCCGTGGGCCTGCTGATCCGGCGCATGAACACGCAACTCAGCGTGGTCGAGCTCGACAGGCTGGCTGCGGTTCACCCGGCCGTGCAGGCGCATGGCGTGCCCGAACTCATCTGCCTGGACCTTCGCCTCCCGGACACGCACGGCGTCTCCGGCGTGCGCGAACTCAAGCAGCAACTGCCCGATGTGCCGCTGGTGGTGCTGTCGGCTGCATCCGCGCAGGATTACGAAGACCTGTCGCTCGAAGCGGGGGCGGACGCCTTCATCTCCAAATCAGCGGGTGCGGCGGAAATCTCGGCGGTGCTGCGCCGCTACCTCACCGACGGCGAGGACGAAGCCGGCGCGCCGCCGGAAAAACTCTCCAAGCGGCAAAAGCAGTTGCTGGTGATGCTGGACAAGGGCCTGAGCAACCGCGACATTGCGGCCGAGTTGCAAATCAGCGAGCACACGGTGAAGGTGCACCTCTGGCGCCTCTTCAGGCGCCTGAATGTCAAGAGCCGCTCACAGGCGAGCCACCTGGCCCGGGTGCAGGGCCTGGTCTGATGCACGCCTTCAGGCGCGGCCCACGGCCCGCTGGAGCGACAGGCGCAAACGCTCGATCTTGACCGCCGAATCGGTGCGCGCCTGGGCAGCGATCCAGGCCTGCCGCACGAAGACAAACAGCAGCAAGGCGAAACCCACGGCCAGGGTCGTGATCACCGCGATGAGGCTGCGTTTGGGCTTGGCCTTTCGCTCCGGTGGCTGGGCCGCATCCACCACCTGGATGACCGCCCCTTCGCGGCTTTCGTCCACACGCGCCAGTTCGTACTGCCTGGCAAACAGCTCGAACAGGGTTTCGTGGTACTTGAAGTCGCGGAACTTGCCCACGTAGTCGCTCTGCCCCTGGGTGGCGGGCTCTTCCTTTTCCAGCCGCGCGAGCTGTCCGCGCAATGCCGCCAACTCCGTCAGGGCCTGCTTGAAGTCGGGCGCGGTTTCGTTGAGGTAGCCCCGCATGGAGGCGACCTTCACCTCCTGCACCGTCAGGCTGGCCTTCAGCCGGGCGGTGGCCTCGACCGCGGCCTGGGGCGTGACCTTGAGTGAATTGGTGCCCACCCCACTGGCCTTGAGCGCCTGCTCGGCGCGCGCGAGGTTGTCGCGCGTGGTCTGCAACTGGCGCTCGAAAAACGCCCGGCGCTGCTGGGCCTCGGTGACGGCCAGGCGGGCGAGCAGCGTCTGCAGCTCCTCCACGTGGGCGTTGGCCAGCTCGGCGGCGAACTTCGGGTCCTTGTCGTCGACCTCGACCTGGATGAGACCGTCCTTGCCGCCGGTAACGCGCACGGACCCCTGCAGGGCCAGCCGCGCGTCCTCGCGGGTGCGGGCCTCGTAGCGGCTGCCCAAATCGAAGCGCGCGACCAGCGCGTCCTGCACGCTGCGGCTCCTGAGGAAGGCCAGGTACTGGTCGGTGGGGTTCTTCAGCCCCGAGGCCGCACCCGCCAGGCCACCGAGGGAGCCCAGGCTGGCGAGCATGCTCGCCGCCGCGCTTTGCTGCTGCTGCGGCGGCAGGAACTTGACCGAGGCGGTGTAGGTGGGCGGCACAGCAAAGCTGATGCCCAGCGCAGCCAGGCCCGCCAGAAGGGGCGCCAGCACCAGAAGCCGCAGGTGGTCGGCCAGCACCTGCAGCAAATCGAGCAGGCTGATCTCGTCCTCCTCAGGCTGAGCCATCTGCAAGGCCTGCGCGAGCGAGGTGTTTTCTTGGTTCATGGCCGGGCCCTTCAGTTGCGCAAGGTGCGAAGCGCCGCCACGCCCAGCCCGAAATTGGCCAGGATCTGCGTGATGTCGCGGGCCGAGCGGATGGCGAAGTTGTAGCGGCTCTCGCGGTCCATCATGGCGGGGACCACGACGGTGTCACCGGGCATCAGCTCCAGCGACTCGAACCGCGATCCCAGCCAGTTGCTGCGGTCGCGCCGGGACACGATGCTGCCATCCGCACGCAGCAGGAAGGCCTGGCCGGGCTCGGCGTCTTCGGTCAGGCCCGCAGAGCGGATCACGTCTGCCACGGTCTTGCCGGGTCGGAAGATGAACGCGTTTTCGTTGTTGACGGACCCTGCGGCCGCCACGAAGCCCGGCGAGGGCGGCACCACGAGGCGGTCGCCGTCTTCCAGCGGGACGGCAGGCAAGGCCCCGAGGCCTGGCAGCCGCGGATCCAGTTCGAGCGACATGCGGCCGCTGCTCCTCAACTGACGCAGGCGGTCGATCTGCGCGCGCACCTGCGCCTGCTGGGCCTGCTGCAGGGCCTGGGCCTGGGCCGCGCGGTCGGCGCTGACGTTGGCCAGCTGCGCGGTGGATTGGGACCGTGCCTGCGCCTCCAGGCGACGGACCAGCGCATCGAGGTTTTCCTGCTGGCGCTGACGCACCGACTCGCGGGTGAACTCGGCGCCGAACACGTAGGCCTGGGGCGTGAGGCCGCCGATCCGCTGGATCAACTGCGGCAGGGTCTCGCCCGGCTCGGCCTGGTAGATGCCGGGGGCCGCGACCTCGCCTTCCACGCGGACCAGGCGGGTGCGGCGGCTCAGCGGCAAACGCACGTCGGAGTCGCTCAGGATGGTGACCACGTCGCCCGGCTGCAGCGGCAGGTTGTGCGCTGCATCGCGCCGGAGCACCGCGCGGCCGAGGTTGAACGGAATGATGCGGGTGCTCAGCCGCTCGCCGTCCATGCGCTCGATCAGGGCGTAGTCCCAGTTGATCTCGTCGGCCAGGCCCTTGATGCGATCGGCGAACGACGTGCCCTGCAGGGGCTGGCGCAGGTTTTGAACCAGCAGGTTCTTGCGTGCGTAGTAGTCGGGGGTGATCAGGGCATCGCGGTCCGGGATGAGGTCCAGGATGCGCATGCCCTCGAACCACCGGTAGCGCAGCGCCTGGGCCACGGTGCCCTGCAGGGTCACGGCATTGGCAAACGCCGGGCTGATGGGCAGCAGGGTCACCACATCGCCGTCCTGCAGCGCATGGCGCAGGCCCTGGGCGTCCAGCGCAAGGTTCTGAACCTGGCGGGCCGGCACCGCCTGGGGCTGGATGCGTTCCACGATGGCGCGGCGCACGTCGGCCAAGGCCGGCAGGCCGCCGCCCATGGCCAGCAGTTCTCCCAGCGAGCCGCCACCGGCCTTGAGTTCGTAGATGGCGGCATGGTCCAGCGCGCCGGTGAGCGCCACCCGAGGCCCCGCCGGCGGAATGACGATCACGTCGCCAGCGCGCAGGGCCACGTCCTGACCCTTGTCGCCCTTGCCGATGAAGTCGTAGAGGTCCAGCGTGGCCACCGTCTGGCCACCGCGCCTGAGTTGGATGCTGCGCATGGAACCCTGGGGCGTGGGACCGCCGCTGGCGAACACGGCGTGCACGAGCGTGCTGAGGCTGGACAGTTGGTAGGTTCCGGGCTGCTGTGCCTGCCCGACCACGTACACCTGGATGGAGCGCAGACGGCTCAGCGAAGCCGTGACGCTGACGTTGCTGAAGACACGGCCCACCTGCTGGCGCAGGAGCGCATCCAGATCGCGCGCAGCCACGCCGGCCACGCCGATCACGCCGACCTTGGGCAGGTTGATCTGCCCGTTACGGTCGACCACGTGCGAGCCCTGGTAGTCGACGGCGCCCCAGATCTGCACGCGCAACTCGTCACCCACGGCCAGCACATGGTCGGGGGGCACGGGCAAGGCGGCGTCGGCTGCAAAGGGCTGCGGCCCCCGGAACAGCTCATGGCCATACGGCTGCAGCATGCGACCGGTGGCTTCGAAGACGAACCGCTGGAACTGGCTGGGCACCTGGGGGCGGGCAAGGCGCGTGCCCGGCGTGAGGGAGCGAAATTCGGGCTCGCTGGACGACTCCGAGCCGGACCTGGGATCAAACGCCCCCCTGCCATCTGGAGGGCCTGCCCGGAGGTCACCCGGCGTGCTGCGGCCCTGCAGCAGGTTCCGGCCGTCCATGCCCCGGCCGTCTACCGGGCCCTCGTTGCCCGCTCCGCGCACCATGGCACCGGGCTGGCCATCGGCCGAGGAACG
>CAYVGD010000116.1:0-8178 GCA_964450095.1 uncultured Polaromonas sp. | reverse complement strand
CCCCGCTCGCGGGGCTTTTTTCATTCTTCTGGAAAACCGAACATGAGCATCCTCGGGCGCCTGGTCGAAGTCATTGCACCGGTGTTCTTCATCGTGGCGCTGGGCTGGGCCTACGCGCGCCGCCACCGCCCGGACATGGGGGTGTTCAACCGCATCGCGCTCGACGTCTGCACGCCGCTGCTGACCTATTCGGCCTTGGCTTCGCGCAGCTTCGAGATCCAGGCCTATGCCCCGCTGCTGGCGGCGGGGGCGCTCACGGTGCTGGGAGCAGGCCTGCTGGCCTGGCCGCTGGCGCTGGCGGCGCGCCAGTCACCGCGCACACTGGTCCCGGTGGTCATGTTCAACAACAGCGGCAACATGGGCCTGCCCCTGGCGCTGCTGGCCTTCGGTGCGCAGAACATGGGCGCGGCGGTGGCGCTGTTTGCCATCAGCAGCCTGCTGCATTTCTCGCTGGGCGCGAGGCTCACCAGCCGCAGTGCGCGCACGCGCGAATTGCTGCTCAGCCCCCTGATGCTGGCCACGGTGCTGGGTTTTGCGAGCGCGCTGTCCGGGTTGCGTCCGCCTGAGGTGGTGATCACCAGCATGCGTCTCCTGGGCGATGCTTCGCTGCCGATGCTGCTGTTTGCGCTGGGCACGCGGCTGACGGCGCTCCAGGCCTCGACCCTGGCCAGCGGCTTGCTGGGCGCGCTGGCGCGCCCGCTCCTGGGTCTGGCCGTGGCCTGGCCGCTGGCGGCCTGGCTGGACCTGCAGGGCGCGGCACGTGCGCAGCTGCTGCTCTTTGCAGCGCTGCCGCCTGCGGTGCTGCAGTTCATCCTGGCCGAGCGCTACGAGCAGGAGCCGCAGAAGGTGGCGGCCATGATCTTGCTGGGCAATGTGCTGGCACTTGTGTTCGTGCCGCTGGCACTGTCGCTGGGGCTTCCTGCGGTGCGCTGAAAGCCCCTGGGAGACCACGGCCGAGCTGGGTGAGCGCGCCTGCCGCTGGGCCACAATGGCCGGCATGGAAAACACCGAAAACCTGTCCACGCAGCGCCTGGCCGACGCCTGGGCCGAGCTGCAGGCACATGCCGCCTCCGGCCAGCCGCTGGAAGCCAGCGCCTACCGCCTGGCATTCGCCGACCCTGAGTTCCTCTTGCGCCGCGAGACCCGGGGTTTGCGCATGCAGCTGGAGATGCTCAAGCCCGACCTGGAGCAGGCGCGCCTGGGGGTGGAGCACACCATCGTGGTCTTCGGCAGCGCCCGCTTCCTGCCGGCCGACGTGGCGCAGGAGCGGCTGGACGAGGCACGCGCCACCGGTGATGCCAAGGCCGTCGAACGCGCCGAGCGCGACCTGCGCAACGCCGCGCACTATGAGGCGGCCCGGCGCTTCGGCCGGCTGGTGGCCGAGCACAGCCGCCAGAAGCCGGTGCACGAACGCCTTCACATCTGCACTGGCGGCGGGCCCGGCATCATGGAAGCGGCCAATCGCGGCGCGCACGAGGCGGGCATGCCCAACGTGGGCCTGAACATCGCCCTGCCCCACGAACAGCATTCGAACCCCTACGTGACCCCGGAGCTGAACTTCAAGTTCCACTACTTCGCCATGCGCAAGATGCACTTCATGATGCGTGCCAAGGCCCTGGTGGTGTTTCCGGGCGGCTTCGGCACCCTGGACGAGCTGTTCGAAGTGATCACCCTGGTTCAGACGCGCAAGGCCAAGCCCGTGCCCATCATGCTGGTGGGCGCCGACTACTGGAAGCGCCTCTTCAACCTCGACGTGCTGCTGGAGACCGGCGCCATCTCGCCCGAGGATCTGGAACTCTTTGCCTATGTCGACACGCCGGAAGACGCGTGGCAGCGCATCCGGGAGTTTTACGCCCTGTGATGGGAGGCCGGCGCGTGGCCGGTGCGCTGCTCGTCCAGTGCCCTTCGAAGCGCCCAGGCCGAGCGCGAGCCCAGGCCCACGGCGGCCCCCACGATCCAGAACACGCCGGCTGCGCCCACCAGCGCGCTGGCTGAACCGAAGAGCACGGGCATGGCCACGCTGGAGGCAGTGACCGCCATGAGCCGAAGGCCCAGCGCCTCGCCGTGCCGCTCGGAGGGCGTGATCTGGTGCAGTGTGCTCATCACCATGGGTTGGACCGCACCCAGCGCCGCGCCCAGCAGCACCGAGCACACGCCCATGCCCCAGGGCCCGGGCATCAGCGGGTAGACCGCGAACAGCACGGCCGTCAGCAGCATGGCGGCTGCCATCACCGCCCACTCGCGGATGCGCGAGGCCAGCAGCGGCATGAGAAGGCGGATGGCCGTGGCCGCCAGCGCAAAGCCCCCCAGGATGGTGCCGATGACCGATGCGCTGATGCCGCGCTCCACCGCGATCAATGGCACGACCAGCGTGTGCACGTCCCAGCTCGACGAGATGACCCAGTTCACCAGCATCAGCCGGGAAAAGCCCTTGTCCCGCAGCAGGTGCCAGGCCCGCAGCGGCGCCTGCCCCACGCCCGGCGCTGATCGCTGGCTTTGAAGGTCCTGGCGGTCCTGGTGGCCCGGCGCTTCGGCCACGCGCCGCACGAGAAGCCAGGTCACGAGCGGGAAGTCCGCCATGAGCGCAAAGGCCGCTTGAAAGCCCAAGCGGCTGCCGGCCTCGGGGCCGGCGTGGTCGATCAGCAGGCCCGCCGTGAGCGGTCCCAGCACATTCGAGGCCGCAGGCCCGATGGCCAGCCAGCTGAACACCTGCCGCAGTTGCGCCCCGCCCTCCGCGATGCGGCCCACGTGCCGCTGCAGCGCAATCACCATCAGGCCCGCAGCGCCGCCGGTCAGCAGCGCCGCCAGGCAAAGCACGCCATAGGCCGGCCACAAGGCGGCCATGGCCGCGCCGGCGCAGGCCATCAGGATGCTCAGGCGAATGGGCGCCTGCAGGCCGCGCCGGTCTGCAAAGCGACCTGCAGGCACGGCCAGGAACACCTGGGTGAGGCCGAAGAAGGCCAGCAACACCCCGACGCTCGCGGCGCTGACGCCCTCGCGAAGCATGAGCAAGGGAGCAGCCATGCGCGTGCCGGCCATGGCCGCATGCAGGAAGGACTGCGCCAGCACCAACCGCAGCAGGGTCTGTCCCATGGCTCAGTGGACTCCGGCCACGCGCCCGCTCCGGAGGCGGGACGCGGCGCGCGCCAGCCAGTGCTCAGGCATCGCGCTCCAGGCGCTCGGCGGCGTCCAGCGGCTCCGGCCCGTCCAGGGCCTCCAGCGGATCGAGCGGCAGCAGGCGGGTGGTTTCCTCTTCCGGCAGGGCCTGCACCTGCTTGAGCGCGCGGCCCATGACCCGGCTGCGCCGCTCGGCGCTGTCGAGCGTGTTGAGCACGGTCTGCGTCTGGCTGCGGATCTTGGCCAGCACATCGCCAAACTTGCCGAACTCGGTCTTGACCGCACCGAGCACCTGCCATACCTCGCTCGAGCGCTTTTCCAGCGCCAGGGTGCGAAAGCCCATCTGCAGCGAATTGAGCATGGCCAAGAGCGTGGTCGGGCCGGCCAGGATGATGCGGCAGTCGCGCTGCAGCGCCTCGGTCAGGCCCGGCCTGCGCAGCACCTCGGCATAGAGGCCTTCGGTGGGCAGGAACAAGATGCCGAAGTCGGTGGTGTGCGGTGGCGAAACGTACTTGTCGCAGATCGTCTTGGCCTCCAGGCGGATGCGCGCCTCCAGCGCCTTGCCGGCAGCGTCCACGCCGGGCGCGTCGGCACGGGCCTGTGCGTCCAGCAGGCGCTCGTAGTCTTCGTTGGGGAACTTGGCATCGATGGGCAGCCACACCGGCTCGCCGCTGTCGCTTCGGCCGGGCAGGCGGATGGCGAAATCGACCACGTGTTTGCTGCCCGGCACCGTCGGAATCTGCGACGCGTACTGGTCGACGGTGAACACCTGCTCGAGCAGGGCCGCCAGTTGAGCCTCGCCGAAAATGCCGCGCGTCTTGACGTTGGTCAGCAGATGCTTGAGGTCGCCCACGCCCTGCGCCAGGGTCTGCATCTCGCCCAGGCCCTTGTGCACCTGCTCCAACCGCTCGGCCACCTGGCGAAAGCTCTCGCCCAGGCGCGCCTCCAGCGTGCTCTGGAGCTTTTCGTCCACGGTGGCGCGCATCTGGTCGAGCTTCTTCTCGTTGCCTTCCTGCATGGACGAAAGCCGCTGCTCCACCGACTGGCGGATCTCGGCCAGGCGCTTGTCCTGCAGTTCGCTCAGCTGACGCTGCTGGCTCTGCAGGTCCTCGGCAAAGCGCCGCAGCACCAGGTCCTGCGCCTCGCGCGCCTGCTGCAGCGCCTGGGACTGGCGCTCGCTGGCCTGGGTCAGCACCTGCTGCAGCGCCTGGCTGCCGGCCTGGGCCTGCAGGGTGAGCGCCTGCGTGGTGGCCTGCAGCGCCTGCGCAACCTGCTGCTGGAGCGCCACCTGCTGCAGGCGCAGCGCGTCGATCTGCTCGTTCTGCGTCCGGGACACATCGGAGGCCTGCGCCAGCAACGCCTGCTGGAACAGCGACAGACCCTGGGCCAGTTCGCTGCGGGTGTCGCGGGCGCCGGCCTGCACCTCGGCGCGCAGTTCTCGCTCCAGGCGTTCGTCGCCGGTGCGAAGCGCCGCCAATTCCTGCTGCAGCGCCGCGTCGGCCTGGGCCCGGCCGGCGCGGCGGAGGATCAGGAGCAGCAGCACGACGCTGGCCGAGGCCAACACCACCAGAACGCACAGCAGGATGACGGTCATAGCCCCCTATTGTCGGGCCTGGGGCGCCCGCAGGCAGGATCGCGCCGTGCAAAAAAGCGCTTCAGCGCTGGCGCGGATCGGGGTTGAGCGGCGTGAGCAAGGGGCCGCCGGTGAAGAACGCGCGCAGGTTGTCCGCGGCCAGCTGGGCCATGGCCCGGCGCGTGGGAATGGTGGCGCTGCCGATGTGGGGCGTGAGCACAACATTGGGCACCTCCAGCAGGCCCGGGTGCACCTTGGGCTCTTCCTCGAACACATCCAGGCCCGCGGCGGCGATGGTGCGGTTCTTCAGCGCCTGGGCCAGCGCCGCGTCGTCGACGATGCCGCCGCGCGCGATGTTGACCAGCGTGGCGGTAGGCTTCATCCGGGCCAACTCGGCCGCGCCGATGGCGTGGTGCGAGGTCGCGCTGTAGGGAAGCACCAGGATGAGGTGGTCGGACTGCGCCAGCAACTCGTCCTTGCTGACGTAGCGCGCCTTGCATTCGGCTTCCAGCTCGGGCGCCAGGCGCGAGCGGTTGTGATAGATCACCTGCATGCCAAAGCCCAGGGCGCCGCGGCGGGCGATGGCCTGACCGATCCGGCCCATGCCCAGGATGCCCAGCGTGGCGCCGTGGATGTCGGAGCCCGCGAACATGTCAAAGCTCCACTTGGTCCACCTGCCCTCGCGCAGGAAGCGTTCGCTTTCGGCCAGGCGCCGAGCGGTGGCCATGATCAGGGCAAAGCCCAGGTCGGCCGTGGTCTCGGTGAGCACGTCGGGCGCGTTGGTGGCCGCCACGCCGGCCGCCGTCATGGCCGGGATGTCGAAGTTGTTGTAGCCCACGGCCATGTTGGCGCAGATGCGCAGGTCCGGACAGGCACGCAGCACGTCGGCGTCGATGCGGTCGCTGCCGGTGGTGAAGGCGCCCTGCTTGCCTTGGAGGCGCTCGGTCAGTTCGGCCTTGGACCAGACCACGTCGTCCTGGTTGGTCTCGACCTCTGCGAAAGCCGAAAGCTGCTCGATGATTTCAGGGAATACGGCGCGCGCCATCAGGATCTTGGGTTTGCTCACGTTGTGTCTCCTTGTTGTGATGGGTGAGAAAAAAGGGTCAGCGGAACCAGATCAGGCCCATGGCGATGAAAAGAGGAATCAGCACCACGCCCGACCAGGCCATGTAGCCGAAGAAGCTGGGCATGCGGATGCCCCGGTCCTCGGCCACGGCCTTGACCATGAGGTTGGGCGCGTTGCCGATGTAGCTGTTGGCGCCCATGAACACCGCGCCGGCCGAAATCGCCGCCAGGGTGGGCGCCATCGCCGTCATGAGCTGCGACGCATCGCCGCCCGCGGTGTTGAAGAACACCAGGTAAGTGGGCGCGTTGTCCAGGAAGGAGCTCAACAGGCCCGTGGCCCAGAAGTACATGAGCGGGTCGGGCTGGCCGTCCGGCCGGGTGACCAGTTGCACCACGCCGGCAAACGGCCCGGCCAGGCCCGCCTTGAGCATGGCGATGACCGGGATGATGGTCACGAAGATGCCCGCAAACAGCTTGGCCACCTCCAGCATGGGCGCCCAGGAGAATTCGTTGTCGCTGTGCACCTGGGCCGGCGTGATGCGCAGCGAGGCCAGCGTCACCGCCAAAAGACCGGCATCGCGCACCAAGCCCGGCAGGCCCACCGGTGTGCCCCAGATGTCGAACACCACGTCCGACTTCCACAGCCCGCTCATCAGCACCAGGCCCATGATGGCCAGCAGCAGCAGGAAGTTGGATGCACCGTCAAAGCCGATGGCGCGGGTGTCGGGCGTCGGGTCGGCCGGCAACACGCCTTCGCGCCGGTAGAACCAGGCATCGAGCAGGTAAAAGAGCACCAGCAAGCTGCCCACCAGGAACAGCGTGTGGGGATAGAGCATCTTCACGGTCCAGAAAAAGTCCACCCCTTGGAGGAATCCCAGGAACAGCGGCGGGTCGCCCAGCGGCGTGAGGGCACCGCCCGCGTTCGAGACAATGAAGATGAAGAACACGATCACGTGCGCTTTTTGCGTGCGGTTGTCGTTGGCGCGGATCAGCGGCCGCAGCATCAGCATGGATGCGCCCGTGGTGCCCATGAAGCTGGCCAGGACCGCCCCGATCAAGAGGATCAGCGTGTTGAGCGCAGGCGAGCCGTGCAGTTTGCCACGGATGTAGATGCCTCCGGCCACGGTGAACAGCGCCGTGAGCAGCAGGATGAAGGGCAGGTACTCGCCAAAAAGCACATGCACCAGCGCCTGCCCGGCACTGCCCAGACCGTGCACGGCGGCATAGGGCAGCAGGAAGGCCAGGGCCCAGGCCGCGGTGATCTTGCCGTAGTGGTGGTGCCACAGGCGCGTGGCCAGCAGCGGCATGAGCGCGATCGACAGCAAGATGCCTGCGAACGGCAGTCCCCACCAGGCGCTCAGGCGGCTGCCGTCCAGGTCAGCGGCCTGCGCCAGACCCGGAAGGGCAGCAGCCAAGGAAGCCACCATGCGGGCGGCGGTGTGTCGGTTCAGAAAGCGGTGGGGCATGCGCACGCAGGCTCAGGATGAACAAAGCGCCGGATTGTGCCCAATCGGGGCCTTCTCGCCCCCGGGACCGCGCAGGAATCCCTGCGGTTTGATCAGGCAGCGCAAGCCCTCAGGCGGGGCTGGCAATGTCGAACACCTGGCGCAGGTAGGCCAGGTACTTCTCGTCCTTGCACATGTTCTTGGAAGGGGTGTCCGACAGCTTGGCCACCGGTTGCCCGTTGCAACGCACCATCTTGATGACGATCTGCAGCGGCTCGTAGCCCAGGTCGTTGGTGAGGTTGGTGCCGATGCCGAAGGCCAGCTGGCAGCGGCCGTTGAACTGGCGGAACAGCTCGATGGTCTTGGGGATGGTGAGGCTGTCGCTGAAGATCAGGGTCTTGGTGCGCGGGTCGACCCGGTTCTTGCGATAGTGCTCCAGCAGCCGTTCGCCCCAGGCGAACGGGTCGCCGCTGTCATGGCGGGCGCCGTCGAAGAGCTTGCAGAAGAACATGTCGAAGTCGCGCAGGAAGGCGTCCATGCCATAGACGTCCGACAGCGCGATGCCCAGGTCGCCACGGTATTCGCGCGCCCAGGACTCGAAGGCGAACACCTGGCTGTCGCGCAGTCGCGGCCCCAGGGCCTGGCAGGCCTGCAGGTACTCGTGCGCCATGGTGCCCAGGGGCGTGAGCCCGAGCTTCATGGCAAACAGCACGTTGCTGGTGCCGGCAAACTGGCCCTGGGGGCCGGAGCCCAAGCGGGCATTGAGCGCGCGCAGCACCTCCTCGTGCCAGGCCACCGAAAAGCGGCGCCGGGTGCCGTAGTCGGCAATCTTGAGCGACTCCAGCCCCGGTGCCTTGAGCTGGCCGATCTTGACGTCCAGGCGCTGGCGGCCGGCCATGAAGTCGGGGAGCTTTTGCGTGTTGCGGAAGTACACCTCGTTCACGATGGCGAGCACCGGGATCTCGAAGAGGATGGTGT
>CAYVGD010000115.1:0-8205 GCA_964450095.1 uncultured Polaromonas sp. | reverse complement strand
GTGTCCCGCCAACCAGGGCCGTGCCTCGGGCGGGCGCAATTGCTTACGCTTGAGCCGCCCTGTCGCGCTTGGGTTTTGTCGAGCCTGGCGCCATACTGTCGGGCAATGCCCAACCAGCCTTTCCTTCGCAGCGCCCTGGCCGCGCTCTGCCTTGCCAGCCTGTCGCCCGCCTGGGGCCAGGAGGCCATCTTCCGCTGCGGCAGCAGCGAATACACCAACGATGCCCGCCAGGCCCAGCAGCGCGGCTGCCAGAAGCTCGAGCTCGGCCCCACGGCGGTGGTGGTCGGCACCCAGGTGTTGCGCCCAGAGGGGCAGGCCTCCAGGAGCGCGGCCGCACCGGTGGCAGCCGCTGCCTCTTCGCCGGCGCCCCGGCAGGAATTGCGCATCGACGCCGCGCAGCAGCGCGCGCGCGATGCCGACGCGCGCTTCATCCTGGAGTCCGAACTGCGCAAGGCCGAGGCCCGCCTGCTCGAGCTGCAGTCCGAATACAACAACGGCGAACCCGAGAAGCAGGGCATCGAAGGCCGCAACCACCAGCGCTACCTGGACCGCGTCCAGTCGATGCGTGAGGCACTGATCCGCCAGCAAAGCGACATCATCAGCCTCAAGCGCGAACTGGCGCGCCTGCCGGGCGCCGCCGTGGCCTCCAGCCCGTGAAATGGGGCGTCGGGCGGCTTGCGACAAAATAGCTCGCTTGAGCCCTGCTGTTTCCACCCCTTTCGCGCCGGCCCCGGCGCCCCCCCGCTTCCAGGCCTTCGACCTGCTGGCCACCCTGGTGGCCGTGGTGCGCCTGGACGGCTCCGTTGCTTTTGCCAACTCGGCGCTCGAAGACGCGCTGGGCATCTCGCGGCGCATGATCCTGGGCCAGCCCCTGGCCGACTGCTTCACGGAGCCGCACACGCTGCAAGGCGCCCTGGGGGGGGCGGGCAGCAACGAATTCGCGGCACTGCGCTACGACGCCTGGCTCAGGCGCCTGGGCCACGAACCGCTGCCGGTGCATGTGGTGGTGGCGCAGACCGACGTGCCGGGCGAGGTCATCGTCGAGCTGCTGCCCCTGGAGCAGCAGGCCCGGCAGGACCGCGAGGAGCGCCTGCTCGACCAGGCCCAGGCCAACAAGGAACTCATCCGCAATCTGGCGCACGAGATCAAGAACCCGCTGGGCGGCATCCGCGGCGCGGCGCAGCTGCTGCAGATGGAGATCGAGTCGCGCGAACTCACCGAGTACACCCAGGTCATCATCCACGAGGCCGACCGGCTGCAGTCGCTGGTGGACCGGCTGCTGGCGCCGCACCGCCGGCCGCACCTGGTTGGGGATGTGAACATCCATGAGGTCTGCGAAAGGGTGCGCGCGCTGATCCTGGCCGAGTTCCCGAAGGGCCTCAAGGTGGTGCGTGACTACGACACCTCGCTGCCCGAATTCCGGGGCGACCGGGAGCAGCTGATCCAGGCGGTGCTGAACATCGCGCACAACGCCGCCCAGGCGCTGGCCGAGCGCATCGCCGAGGGCCGGGGCGAGATCGTGCTGCGCACCCGTGTGGCCCGGCAGGTGACTTTCGGCAAGCAGCGCTATCGTTTGGCACTGGAATTGCATGTGATCGACAACGGGCCGGGCGTGCCCGACTCGATCAAGGACCGCATCTTCTACCCCCTGGTTTCAGGGCGCGATGGCGGCTCCGGCCTGGGGCTGACGCTGGCACAGACGTTTGTGCAGCAGCACCACGGCCTGATCGAGTGCGACAGCGCGCCTGGTCGCACGGACTTCAAGATCCTCATCCCCTTGCCTTGAAGTCCGTGCGCCGCCGAGCAAGTGCGCGAGCATGAACACAAGGACACCAGCCACATGAAGCCGATCTGGATCGTTGACGATGACCAATCCATCCGATTTGTTCTGGAGAAGGCCTTGCTGCGCGAGGGCCTGCCCACGCGCAGCTTCACCCAGCCGCGCGAGCTGCTCGCCGCGCTGGACATGGCCGGTGACGACGGCCCGCAGGTGCTGGTCAGCGACATCCGCATGCCGGGCCTGTCGGGGCTGGAACTGCTGGACAAGGTCAAGGCCCGGCTGCCCGGGCTGCCGGTCATCATCATGACCGCGTTCTCCGACCTGGACAGCGCCGTCTCGGCCTTCCAGGGCGGTGCCTTCGAATACCTGCCCAAGCCCTTCGACCTGCCCAAGGCCGTGGAGCTGATCCGCCGCGCCGTGGACGAGAGCCAGCGCGAGCAGGTGGCCGAAGAGCGCATGGCCGAAGCGCCCGAGATGCTGGGCCAGGCGCCGGCCATGCAGGATGTGTTCCGCGCCATCGGCCGGCTGTCCCAGAGCAATGTGACCGTGATGATCACGGGCGAGTCCGGCTCGGGCAAGGAACTGGTGGCGCGTGCACTGCACAAGCATTCGCCGCGTGCCTCGGGGCCATTCATCGCCATCAACACCGCGGCCATTCCGAAGGACCTGCTGGAGTCCGAGCTCTTCGGCCACGAGCGCGGTGCCTTCACGGGCGCGCAGGCCATGCGGCGCGGCCGCTTCGAGCAAGCCGAGGGTGGCACGCTCTTTCTCGACGAAATCGGCGACATGCCGCTGGACCTGCAGACACGGCTGCTGCGCGTGCTCTCCGACGGGCACTTCTACCGTGTGGGCGGCCACAGCGCCATCAAGTCCAACGTGCGCGTGATCGCCGCCACGCACCAGGACCTGGAGCAGCGCGTCAAGGACGGCGCCTTCCGCGAGGACCTGTTCCACCGGCTCAACGTCATCCGCCTGCGCCTGCCAGCGCTGCGCGAGCGGCGTGAAGACGTGCCCATGCTCACGCGCCACTTCCTGCAGCAAAGCGCCCACCAGCTGGGCGTGGAGCCCAAGCGCATCGCCGACGCCGCGCTGCAGCAGCTGATGCTCTTTGACTTTCCCGGCAACGTCCGGCAGCTGGAAAACATCTGCCACTGGCTCACCGTCATGGCGCCCACGCAGCTGATCGAGGCCAAGGACCTGCCGCCCGAAGTGCTGGGCAGCGCCGCAGGCGCTCATGCCGCCGCACCCCTGGGCGTGGCCCCGGCTTCTGCGCCTTTTCCTGCGCACGGGGGTGCTCTCGTCGCACCTGCGAGCGCCCTGGCCTCCACGCCACCAAGCATCGAGGTGCCCGATGCACCGCTGATGCAGCCTCCTGCCGCAGGCGAGCATGCGCAGCGCGCCTGGGAATCCGCTGCGGCCCATGCTGGCGCTGCTTCGGCCCTGCCGCCAGGGGTGGCGGGCGCGGCCTTGGCGGGCCACGCCGCCTGGCCCGAAAGCGGTTGGGAGCAGGGTCTGCAGGCCGAGGCGCAGGCGCTTCTTGCAGCCGGCCAGACCGATGTCTGGGAGCAGCTCTCGCGCCGGTTCGAAAGCCGGCTGATCCAGACCGCCCTGCAATCGACGCGCGGGCGCCGGATCGAGGCGGCCACCAAGCTGGGCATCGGCCGCAACACGATCACACGCAAGATCCAGGAACTCGGGCTCGAGTGAACGCCGGGCCTTCAAGGAGGACCCGGGGCAAGGGGGCACGCAGCCCGAGGGGCTGGCCGTTCGTCTCTTGGGCGCTCGTCTTCCGGGCTCTCGTTGCCTGGGCGTTGAGGACCGGGCCGTGCGGGTCAGGCCACCGAGCGCGAAAAGTCCCGTGGGTGCGCGCGTCAGCGCGGTGTGCGCTTCAAGCGTGCCTGCCGCGGTGCCGGGCTTCTGCCCGAATCATTGCCGCGCCCGGCTCAACCCAGCCTTCTGCTCATTCCAATGCCAGGTCCACCACCACGGGCGCGTGGTCGCTGGGGCGCTCGTTCTTGCGAGGCGCGCGGTCGATCACGCAGGAGCGCACGCGCGGCTGTAGCGCGTGGCTGACCAGGATGTGGTCGATGCGCAGCCCGCGGTTGCGGCGGAAAGCCATCTCGCGGTAGTCCCACCAGGAATAACTTTTTTCCGGCTGGTCGAACAGCCGGAACGCGTCCACCAGGCCCAGGGCCAGCAGGGCCTGGAACTGCTCGCGCTCCGCGCTGGTGTGATGAATGGTTTCCCGCAGGCCTTCGGGATCGTGGGTGTCCCGGTCATCGGCCGTGATGTTGAAGTCGCCCAGCAGCACCAGTTGCGGGTGGGCCTGCAGCTCACTTTGCACCCAGGCGCGCAGGCCGTCGAGCCAGCGCATCTTGTAGTCGAACTTGTCGCTGCCGGGTGCCTGCCCGTTGACGAAGTAGCCGTTGAGCACGCGCAGCGGCCCCTGCGCGGTCTGCACCGTCCCTGCGATCACTCGGGCCTGCTCGTCCTCGAAGCCGGTGATGTTGCGTTGCACCTGGCCCAGGTCGTGCCGGGACAGCAGGGCCACGCCGTTGTAGGTTTTCTGGCCGAAGACCGCGCACTGCGCGTAGCCAGCCGCCGCCAGAGCCTCCAGCGGGAATTTGTCGTCGGTGAGCTTGAGCTCCTGCAGGCACAGCACGTCGACCGGGTGGGCGGCCAGCCAGTCGAGCACCTGCGGCAGGCGGATGGCAAGCGAATTGACGTTCCAGGTGGCGATCTTCAATGCAGGCTCCTCAGTCGAAGCCCGCATTGTCGCGGAGCGGCAGCCGCCTTGGTTTCAGCGCACCTGGATGCGGTTGAGGTATTCCAGCAGGCTCAAGATGCGCGAGCGGGCCAGCGCCTCGGGGTCGTAGGCCGTCATGGCGTCGCCGTGGTATTCGGCGTCTTCGATGCGGTACTGCGTTCCCCACACCGGCATGTCGCGTGTGCCGTGGGCGGCCAGGCCGCCGCCCTCGATCACCTCGTAGAGCCGCTGAAAGGGAAACACGCCCTGGTTGCGCCTGGACAGCTGGGTGAGGTCGGGCGGGCTGCGGCGCAGGTGCTCCACCAGCACGCCGTCTCCCTTGCCGGTGGCGCCATGGCAGCTTGCGCAGCTGCGCTGGAATTCCCGCCGGCCGAAGTCGCGGCTGGCAAAGTCGCGCGCACCGCCCGGCGTGACAGCGCCGGGCGCCGAGCCCCTGCCGGGGCTGGTGCCCTCCATGCCTCGGCTGGCGGGTGGGGGCGCAGATGTCTGCGCCCAGGCCTGTGCGGCGACCAGGCCCAGTGCGGCCGCGGTGGCGGCCCAGCGGCCGATGTTTTGGGATGCCATGTGGTGTTCCTCCATGCCTCGTTGTGATGGGCATTGCTCCAGCGTGGCATGGGCTGTTGCGGGCTTGCTGCGGAAGCAAACGCGAAAGCGCACCGGCAGAAGGGCGGCCAGTGTGTCGGAGGCAGGGATTCGGGGCTGTCGGCTCCGGCTGCCGAGCCGTCAGCACGGCAGACTGCGAGGCGCTTTTGTCCAGCGTTTTTGCCGGTGTGACCCAGGCGGCATCTCGGCTTGCAGCCTGAACTCGGGCGCTGGCCGGTGGGGCCAGCGTGCGCGCCTGCCGCCCGGTCGCCCCCTGCGGGTGGCGGTGCCAGCCTCGGGCGCGCCTGGCTCAGCGGCTTGCCGCCTGCGAAGGCGCGTCCACGGGCCGCAGGTCGCGCCAGAGAATGCGGGTGACGAGGCCCTCGCGCCGCACCAGCGCCTGGGCCTGCAGCACATGGCCGTGCTGGCCGCTTTCCTGGCGCAGCTGTCCCTGGACGATGAAGTAGCGTGAGCTCACACCGTGCACGCCGCTGCGGAACAGCGGACGGCCGCTCACGCTGCGGTTGGCTTCCTCCACGCTGCGCCAGGGCTGCGCCTGCCGGGTGGTCACCAGGCGCCTGGCCTGGGCCAGATCCAGGCCGTCTGCGCTGGCGGCGAGCACCTCGGCCGGTGCGGTGTTGAGGTTCAGCGGCGTTCGCTCGGGCAGCAGGGTGATGAACGGCCGGAGTTTTTGCAGGCTGGCCTCGCTCAGCCCCACCCAGGGCAGGTGTTCCAGCCGCTGGGGTTGCAGGGGCGCCGCCTCCACGCCCTCCGTGCCCAGGGGCTGGAGCGCATCGCGCAGGCCCAGGGCCAGGCGCCGCAGCTCATCGGCAGGCAGGCCCAGCAGGTCGAACAACCGCGCAAAGGCCGAGAGGTCGGCCGGGGACAACTCGCGCCCGTCGATCAGGTTGCGAAGGTTCAGCCGGCCTTGCTGGTCCTCGATCCGGCCGGCCAGGAAGGCCGCGTTGAGCAGGGGTGCGTCGCTGCGCTCGGTCTTGTCGGTCGCCAGGAAGCTGGAAAGGCGCGCTTCCTGCAGCGGCACCGCCCAGGGCTCGCCCAGGTGGTCGGCGCCGCCCTGCCGTGCGTCTTCGGCAAGGATGAGCCGGCCCCAGTCGAGCGCACCGCTCAGCAGCCATTGGGCCTGCAGCCGGGCGCGCTCGCCCGCCTCGACTTCGACCACGCGCCACTGCCGCCACAGGGCCGCGCCCGCGAGGCTGGCCACCAGCGCCACGGTGAGCATCGCCGTCAGGAGCGCAGCACCCTGCTGGCCGTGGGGTCGGTGGAGCCGCTTCATGGCTGGGGCGGGGTCACGGGGCGCACCCAGTCCCGCGTGATCTCGCCTGAAAGCGGTTCGCTGGCGGACAGCCTGAGCATCAGCCGGATGCCGTCCGGCGTGGGCTGCCCCAGGGCGGGGCCCGCCGGGCTGCTGCCCGGCTGCTGCGTCGATTCCGTGCCTGCCGACGAAAGCGGGTTCGTCCAGGCGTTGTTGCGAAAGTACAGCAGCTGCCAGCCAGTGATGCCCACCACCGGCACCTCCAGCGCGCGGTCGGCGGCGCCGGCCTGGAATGCCCACTGCTGCGCCTGCGCCCAGGCCCGCATGAGCGACTGGCGATCGCGCAGCGGTTCGGACTGCCAGCGCATCCAACTGCCGCCGCCGCCGTGCACCTGCGCACGCACCTGCTGGCTCCAGCCCACCACGCGCAGCGGCTGGCCGGGCAGGCTGGCGTCGGTGCGCACCAGGCGAAACACGCGGCCGTCGAAGTCCAGCGAGGGCAGGGGGCTGACCTCGGCCAGCGCCTCCAGGTCCACCGCCCACTGGGCCAGGCCCGTCTGCAGCACGGCCACGCGGTCCATGCGGTCCTGAACGGCCTGCTGCGTGCGCAGCAGCCCGTCGATGCCGCGCCAACCCAGCAGCGCCAGCACCGCCATCACCGCCAGGGCCACCAGCAGCTCGACCAGGGTGAAGCCAGGCGCGGCCTGGGTGGGGAGGCGCCGGTTCACATCGGCCCCATGATCGTCACCAGGCTGAACACCGGGGCGTTCGCCTGGCCCTGGCCCTGGCGCGGGGCGCGCACCCGGGCTTCCACGCGCCGGAAGTTGGGGTTCGGCGTGGCCTGCACGCTGAGCGTGCCCGAGAAGGAGCGGCCGGCCTGCTGGCAGGAGAAGTCGCTTTCGCCCACGGGTGGGACCTGCCTTGCCAGCCGCCAGCGCAGCAGTTCGTTTTCCGCGCACAGCTGGGCCAGGAGCTGCTCGCCCTGCCGGTCGGCGTGCCGCACCAGCGCGCTGCTGGCCTGGGTGCCTGCGGCCAGCGCCAGGGCCACCACGGCCAGCGCCACCAGCACCTCCACCAGCGTGAAGCCCCGCGCCTGGCGTCGGGTCATGGCGGGCTGACGGAAAACGGCTTCAGGCCATCGGTGGCCACGCGCAGTCGCTGCTCACCCAGGCGCAGCACCAGGGACTGCGGCGCCAGCATGGGCTCAGGCCCGAGCACCAGTTCGGCCCGGCCCTGCGCGGGCTGTTCCACCCGCACACCCTCGTGGAGCCAGGGCTCAGGCGGCCGGGGCGGTTGGCGTCCCTGGAATTCAAAGCCAGTGCCTTGCGCAATCCAGCGCAGCGGCAGCCCGCTGGTGCGAGACCAGGCGCGGCCGGCTTCCAGCATGGCCACCAGGCGCTCCGCGTCGCGCTCCAGTGCCTGCCGCTGCGGATCCCGCAGGCCCAGGCTCACGCCCGCCGTGGCCACCGCAAGGATGGCCAGCACCACCAGCAACTCCAGCAGCGTGAAGCCCCGAGGCGAAGGACGGGTCGCCAGGAAGCGGACGGGGTGCATCGCCGGCTCAGCAGCTCACTGCCAGGAGCCGATGTCGGCATTGCGGCCCTCGCCGCCGGGCCGGCCGTCCGCGCCCAGAGAAAGCACGTCCACCTCGCCGCGCAGGCCGGGGTTGAGGTACTGGTAGGGGCGGCCCCACGGGTCGTTGGGCAGCTTGTCGAGCGAGGCGCGCCAGTTCGGCGGGATGGGCTCCGTGGCGGGCCGGCGCACCAGGGCCTGCAGGCCCTGCTCGGTGCTCGGGTAGCGCTG
>CAYVGD010000114.1:0-8238 GCA_964450095.1 uncultured Polaromonas sp. | reverse complement strand
TGCGGAACAGGTCGCCCTCGTGGTTGACGAACACCTGCGTCTTGTAGACCAGGCGCCGGAACGCGGTGGAATGCACGATGCGGTCGCGGTCACGCTGAAACTCCGAGCGCGTGGGCGCCGGTGGCTCCGGGTGGCGGCGGCCGCGGCTGCGGGCCGGATCGCTGGCGTAAGGCGCAGGCGCCATGCCGTGCACGGCGGTCAGGCCGGGGCGCAGCACGCGTCGATCACCTCGCGCACCAGGGCATCGGGGGCGCCGTGCACCCCGGCGTTGCCGGGCTGCTCGATCACCACGAACTTGATCTCGCCGGCCTCGGCCTTCTTGTCCAGGCGCATGAGTTCCAGGTACCGGCCGGCGTTGTCATCGGCCAGGCGCGGCCCCACCACGGGCAGGCCTGCGGCCTCGACCAGGCGCCTCAGGCGCTGGGCCAAAGACGCATCCACCCGGCCCAGCCGCGCTGAAAGCTCGGCGGCCATGACCATGCCGCAGCCCACCGCTTCGCCGTGCAGCCACTGGCCGTAGCCCAGCCCCGCCTCGATGGCATGGCCGAAGGTGTGGCCGAAGTTGAGGATGGCGCGCAGGCCAGACTCCCGCTCGTCGGCGCCCACCACCTGGGCCTTGATCTCGCAGCTGCGGCGCACCGCGTGCGCCAGGGCCTGGCTGTCGCGCGCGCGCAGCGCGCCCAGGTGGGCCTCGATCCAGTCGAGGAACGCCATGTCGGCGATCGGGCCGTACTTGATCACCTCGGCCAGACCGGCGCTGAGCTCGCGCTCGGGCAGTGTGGCGAGCACGTCGAGGTCGCACACCACCTGCTGGGGCTGGTAGAAGGCGCCGATCATGTTCTTGCCCAGCGGGTGGTTGATGGCGGTCTTGCCACCCACGGAAGAGTCCACCTGCGCCAGCAGCGTCGTGGGCACCTGCACGAAGGGCACCCCGCGCATGTAGCTGGCGGCGGCAAAGCCGGTCATGTCGCCCACCACACCGCCGCCCAGGGCAAACAGCACGGTCTTGCGATCGCAGGCCTGCTCGAGCAGCACGTCGAAGATGCGCTGCAGGTGAGCCCAGTCCTTGTAGGCCTCGCCGTCGGGCAGGGCCACGGTGAGCACTCGCGGGTAGCGTCCCGCCAGGGCCTGCTCGAGCTTTCGGGCATAGAGCGGCGCCACCGTGGTGTTGGAGACGATGAGCGCGGTCGAGGCGCGCGGAAGGCTGGCGTACACGTCCGCCTGGCCCAAAAGACCCGGCCCGATGAGGATGGGGTAGCTGCGCTCGCCCAGGTCGATCTCCACGCGGCTGGCGGCGTGCAGGGGATGGGTCGTGCGGGAATCGGTGGCGGCCATGGCGGTATGCGAGGTCAGGAGGATGCTGTGCGCGGGGCAAGAACAACGGGCTGCGGGGCGCGCACGCCGGCCAGCTCCAGCTGCATGAGGATCATGTTCACCAGGCTGGGCACGGAGGGTCGGCCAGTTTCGATGACGAAGTGCGCGGTCTCACGGTACAGCGGATCGCGCCCCTGGTAGAGCTCGCGCAGCCGCCCCAGCGGGTCGGCCACCTGCAGCAGCGGCCGGTTCTGGTCGTGGCGCAGGCGCTTGAACACTTCGTCGGGCGGCGAGTGCAGGTAAATCACCGTGCAGCGCTCGTGCAGCACCTGCCGGTTGGCGGGCCGCAGCACGGTGCCGCCGCCGGTGGACAGCACGCCGGCTTCGGCCTGCGACAGCTCGGCGATCACCTGCTGCTCCAGGTCGCGGAAAGGTCCTTCGCCTTCGCGCTCGAAGAACTCGCGGATCGAGCAGCCGATGCGCTGCTCGATCACCTGGTCCGAGTCGATGAAGCGCAGCCCCAGGCGCCGGGCCAGCTGGCGTCCCACCGTGGACTTGCCCGAACCGGGCAGGCCCACGCAGGCAATGAGCGCAGGGTAGGAAGGCAAAGCGAGGGGGCTGGCTGGAGAAGGAAAGCCGCAAATCATAAACGGCGGCCCGCACCGGGCGGCGCTGCTGCGGGGCGCGGGGCCGTCAGCGGGCCGCGCCCAGCACATGCGGTGTGATGAACACCAGGAGTTCGGACTTGCTCACGGTCTTGCTGCGGTTTCGGAACAACACGCCCAGGCCGGGAATGCGCCCGAGCACGGGCACGCGGTTTTCAACGCTCCGCTCGAGCGTCTCGAAGATGCCGCCAATCATCACGGTGCCGCCGTTGTCCACCAGCACCTGGGTCTGCACGTGCTTGGTGTCGATCGCAAAGCCGTTGGGCGTGCTGCGGCCGACGCTGTCCTTGCTCACGTCCACATTCAGGATGATGCCGCCTTCAGGCGTGATCTGCGGCGTGACCTCGAGCTTGAGGTTGGCCTTGCGAAAGACCACGGCGGTGGCGCCGCTGGAGGTGGCCTGCTGGTAGGGCAGTTCGGTGCCTTGCTCGATGATGGCCTTGACCTGGTCGGCCGTGACGATGCGGGGGCTGGCCACGATCTGGCCGCGGCCGTCGGCCTCCAGCGCCGACAGCTCCAGGTTGAGCACGCGCGTGAGCGAGGCATTGAACAGCGACAGCGCAAAGGCCGCCGCCTGCTGGCCATCGATGGCTGCGGCCGGCAGGTTGACGAAATCGGTGCCGGCGATGCCGAAATCGCGCCCGGACACGGGCGCACCGCTGGCGGGTCTGGCGGGCGCCACGTAGCCGCCGCCCGCCTGGCCGCCGCTCAGGTTGGCGTTGCTCGGGCTGGCCGGATTGGCCAGCGGTCGACCGCCCAGGCGCACGCCCAGCGACTTGCCGAAGCTGTCGGCCGCCTCCACGATGCGCGCCTCGATCATCACCTGCCGCACCGGGATGTCGATCTGCCGCACCAGGGTCTCGATCAGCGCCACCCGGGCGGGTACGTCGGTCACGAACAGCTGGTTGGTGCGGGGCTCGGCCAGGGCACTGCCGCGCGGTGACAGGAGCCTTGCCGCACCGGCAGCCTGCAGCAACTGGCGCGCCAACTCGTCGGCGCGGGCGTAGTTCAGGCGAAAGCCCTGCGTGCGAACGCCCTCCACCGTCTGCAGCGCCTGCTGGCCCTCGAGTTCCTGGCGCTGGCGCGCAGCCAGTTCCGCCTGTGGTGCGACCCAGATCACCGCACCGTCCCGGCGCGAGGCCAGGCCACGCGCCTGCAGCACCGCCTCCAGCGCCTGGTCCCAGGGCACCTCACGCAGCCGGATGCTCAGGCTGCCGCTCACGCTGTCGGAGGCGATGATGTTGAAGCCGCTGTGCTCGGCAAGGATCTGCAGCAGCGTGCGCAGCTCCACGTTCTGGAAGTTCAGCGAAATCGGCGCGCCGGTGTGGCGACGGACCGGCGCAGATTCGCTCGCGCTCGGGAGCGAGGCCGCAGGTGCGGCGACTGGCCCTGCTGCTGCGGAGGCCGGCGGAGCGGTTTCGGAAGCCACCGGCGCGGCTGCGGGCGCTCGCGGAGGCGCCGACACCGACCCAGACCAAGATCCAGTCGCCGGCGCCGGCGCCGGCGCCGGCGCAGGCGCAGGCGCAGGCACTGGCACTGGCACTGGCACTGGCACTGGCACTGGCACTGGCACTGGCACTGGTGCTGGCACTGGTGCTGAAGCTGAAGCTGACGAGGGCATGGGCGTGGGCGAGGAGGTCACAGGCGCGGCGGGCGAAGAAACCGCCAAACCGGGCACGGGCACTGCCGCAGCCATGCCGGCAGCGGCGGCGGCAGCAGAGGAACCGGGTGCCATCTGACGGGAAGCGAGAGGCGCAGGAACGGCTGCCGGGCTGCGCGCCGACACAGGGTGAGCTGGCGCAGCAGAGACACCGCCGGCTCCGGCAGGCCCGGCCCTGCGAGATGCGGGCGGTGCCGCCTTCAACGCAGGCGACGGGACGACCGAGACCGGGCGTTCACCCGAGACAGCATGGCCGGGCGCTGCAGCGGGCAAGGAACCGGCCTGGCTGGAAGGCACCGGGCCCGACGCGCTCGGTGGTGGAGGTGCGGCGCTTTCGGCAGGCTGGGCCCGCCCCTGCCCAGCCAAGGCCCCCAGAAAAACCGCCGCCCCCACCAGGCTTGCGCGCCAGCGGCTGCGGCTGTGCTCGTGGCTTTGAGAAACCACTTCTGCCCGCGATCGGCTGAGCGTCAACGCCGAACGCCACTTGAATGCCCGATCCAAAAGCCACTCCGGGAGCGCCCCCGGCAGATCGACCAGCCTCTCGGCCTGCAGATGCTGAATCCGCCAGGGGCAGACACAGGCACCCGCACCCGCACCCGCACCCGCACCCGCACCCGCACCCGCACCCGCACCCGCACCTGCACCTGCACCTGCACCTGCACCTGCACCTGCACCTGCGCCTGCACCTGCACCTGCGCCTGCGCCTGCGCCTGCGCCTGCGCCTGCGCCTGCGCCTGCGCCCGCCATCCCATTCGCAATCAGAATTTTTCTCCCACCCGCCATGTGCGCTCGCTTTCTTTCCATGTACCCGCGGCATCGCGCGCCCATTCGCGCAGCCGAAGGCCGCCTTCGTTGACCTGCACCACCCTGGCGCCCTGCGGCCCCAGGGCCTCGTCCGCCCGCACGCTGTGCACCTGCCCGCGCCAGTGCACCAGCGCGATCCACTGGCCCTCCCGCCGCAAGGTGCCCACCAGGACGAGTTCTCCTGCGGCAGCAGACTCCAGCCAGTCGCGCGGAAGGTTGTGCCGTGCGCGTGGCGGCGCCGCCTCAGGCACCGGCTCGGCGAAAGGGTCCCGCTCAAGCGCTGCAAACGCCGGGCGCACCGACGCGGATGCGAAGGCAGGCGCACTTGCCCCTGCGGCCGGTAGCGGCTCAAGATGAAGCTGGACGATGAGCAAGCCGGTGCGGAGCGCACCTTCACCGGAAAAACCATCACCAGCACCGCTGCTGTTGCTGCCACCCCCGCTCCTACCTCCACTGCCAGCTCCACCTCCACTGCCACCCCCGCCGCTACCGCTGCTGCCATCACCACCGCCTCCGTGGACCCCGACAGGGCCACCGAGGTCGACCGACTGGATGTGAAGTGCCACCCACCGCGGTGCGGCGGGCTGGGCTGCCAGGCTGGCAAGGAAGGCCAGGTGCTGTCGATAGCGCCCTCGAAGGCTCAGCAGGTGCCCGGCAGCCCGGCCTGGCTCGGGAGACGCAGGCCTCACCTGGAACACCTCGAGCCCGGCCGACCGCGCCAAGCCTTGCCATGCCCATGCCGCCGCAGGCCCCGCCGGGGCGGCCGGCTCGCCGCCGGAGACAGGCGCGGGCGTGCCAGCGTGCGGTGCCTGGTCTGCGTGCGGTGGTTGACCTGTATGCGGTGCCTGGCCTGAAGAAGCCTGGGCGAGCCGCGCCTGCAGTTCGGCAATCCGGGCTTGCGCCTCCTCCAGCCGCAGCAGTTCACCCCGTTGTTGGGCCTCGAACGCAGGCCCGAGGACTGCCCAAGGCAAGGCAGCGCTGGCCAGTGCCACCAGCAGGGCCAGCAGCGCCTGGCCCAGGAGGGCCGGGGAATGGCGAGCCCACCACGCGGGGCCTGGTAACCAACGCTTTCCCAGGGCAGTCATCGCTTGGCCACATCGGCGGCCAGGGGCCAGCGCAGCACGAAGCGCACTTGCGGCCCGGCCGCACCCGCCGTCAGGGCACCGAGTTCGACCAGTTCGGCCGTGCCCAGGCCGGGCACGGCGTGCGAGCGCTCGTCCGTCCAGGCCTGGACCTGTGCCCCGGGTCCCTGGCCGCTGACCCAGAGACCCTGCGCATCCCACCGCAGCTGGGTCAGGCGCGGGCCGGGCACGGCGCCCAGCGCGTGCAGCACAGCGAGCAGCTGGGCTTGCCTCTGGTGCAGGGCCAGGTGCTGCTGTGACTCCTGCTGATGTTGCATCTTCTGGGCAGCCTGTGCCTGCAGAGCCTGCCACCGGGCTTCCAGGGACTGCCGCTGCTCGTGCAGCACGCTGGCACGGGCCTGCAGTTGATCGACGGCGGCCTGCGCCTGGCGCAGCAGAACGCCGACCACCGCCGCGCCCAGGAGGGCGGACAGAAGCAAAAGGCGCCGCAAAGCCGCCGGAGGCAGCGCTTTACGCCGCTGCAGCAGGTTGAAGCCGGGCAGCAGGCGGCTCATGGATGCCAGGCCCGCAAGGCCAGCCCCAGCGCCACGAGCAACCCGGCGTCTGTGCTGGGCGCTGCCAGGCCCTCGCGCCAGACGGGGCCGGGCAGCGAAGCCGGCACCTGCCAGTGGCCACCCAGGCTGGCTTGCAGGGGGGTGACCCAAAGGTCGTGGCCCCGGTCATCGCCCACCAGCCAGCCGCCCGATGCGAACCACGGTGGCAGGCCCTGGGGCAGCGGATCGCCGGCGGGCCAGCGCCAACTGCGCATTTCGTGAGCGCTGCGCCGGCCCGGCACCCAGGCGTGGAGCAGGCACATGCCTTCGCGCACGTGGGCCACGGCGAAGGCCCGGGCATCCCCTGGCGGCGGGACAACCGGGCTGGGGCAGGCAGGAGCGGCAGGCGCGGTAGGCCAGGGTGTGGGCCATGCCGCGCCGGCACCGCCTGCGTCTGAGGTGTGAGCCTCTGAGGTGTGAGCCTCTGAGTTTTGAGCCTCTGCGTCGTTGGGGCCCGAAGCTGCCGCCAACGGATCCCCGGCGCCCATGCCCCACGGGCCCGGCAGTTCACCGCTCGGTGCGCCGCTGGGCCAGGCATCGGGCAGCGATGCTTCAGGCACTGCAGCACGCCAATCCAGGCAACGCACGGCCAGCGCTGCCACCCGGTCCGGGTCGTCGAGCAGCACCAGGTCCAGGCCGGCCGCCTCGGCCAGGCCCTGCCAGTCCTCCACGCTTTCACGCGGGCAGGCGGTGAGCCAGCAACCATCGGTCAGGCAGTCCAGTTCCATGGCCAGCGCATCGGCCGGCGCCTGGGCCAGGGCTTGGGCCTGGTCCGTCACCCAGCGGTGCCAGCCCCAGGGACGCAGGCCGGCGGGAGGCTCAAGCCGGTGCCGCTGGAGGGCCTGGACCGGCATCGCCAGCGCGATGCGCCGACCGCCGCCCGAGGCCTGCACCAGGTCCCGCAGGGCTTGGGCCAGCACCTCGAACTGAAGAATGCGACCCTCCTCCACGCAGCCGGGCACCAGCGGCTGCGCCAGGCTGAGATCGATGCGCCAGCGGCCGGCCCGCCGGCTGCAGGCCACCAGGTTCATGCCCCCGGGCTGAATGGAAATACCCAGCAGCGGGGTGGCCTGCGGCAGCCAGGCGCTCAGGACGGGCAACATGGACTTCTCCTGCGGTGTGCGCAGCCATGGGCTTTGCCGCGACGCGGGAAAGTTAGCCAGGGGGCGGGGGATCGGCCTTTATTTCCTGTTAAGCCCGGGAACCTGCACTGCCCCGGCCTGGATGCGGACCGAAAGGCAGGTCGGCCCGCTTGCTTTCACATGCTGACATTTGAACGGGGGCGGATTTTTATAATGTCGCGTTCAAACAGAGTCCTGAATGCCCGTCACACCTCCCCCCAAAGAACGCAGCGCACCGGACGCCTCCTCTTCACGATCGCTGGTGGTGCGCCTGGGGCTGTGGCTGGCGGGCCTGTGCGCCGCCGCGGCGCTGGGCCTGGTGATGGTGGTGGCCGTGGCTCTCGCGGTGGCCTACCCCAACCTGCCCGACGTCTCGGAACTGGCCGAATACCGGCCCAAGCTGCCGCTGCGCATTTACTCGGCTGACAAGGTGCTGCTGGGCGAGTTCGGCGAGGAGCGGCGCAGCTTCACGCCGATCAAGGAAATTCCGCAGGTGATGAAGGACGCGGTGCTGGCCATCGAGGACGCGCGCTTTTACCAGCACAGCGGCGTGGACTACCTGGGCGTGATCCGCGCGGGCCTGGCCAATGTGCGCTCGTTCAAGAGCCAGGGCGCATCCACCATCACCATGCAGGTGGCGCGCAACGTGTATCTCTCGGCCGAAAAAAGCTACACGCGAAAGATCTACGAGATCCTGCTGACCTTCAAGCTCGAGCACACGCTGACGAAGGACCAGATCCTGGAGATCTACATGAACCAGATCTTCCTGGGCAACCGCGCCGACGGCTTTGCCGCCGCGGCCGAGACCTACTACGGCAAGCCGCTCAAGGACATCACCGTGGCCGAGGCCGCCATGCTGGCGGGCCTGCCCAAGGCGCCTTCGGCCTTCAACCCGATCGCCAACCCCAAGCGGGCACGCGTGCGGCAGCTCTACATCATCGACCGCATGCTGGACAACGGCTTCATCACCGCCCCGCAGGCGCAGGCGGCCAAGGCGCA
>CAYVGD010000113.1:0-8244 GCA_964450095.1 uncultured Polaromonas sp. | reverse complement strand
GCGTGCTTGGCATGCCAAAGCCTTCCAGGTTCACCAGCTTGCGGATGCGCGCAGGCCGCGCGCCGGCATACGCCAGGGCCACGTTGCCGCCCATGCTGTGGCCCACCAGGTCCACGGCCTGGCCCGGTGCCAGGTGGTCGAGCAGGAAGTCCAGGTCGGCCAGGTAGTCCGGGAACCAGAAGTTGTCGGCGCGGGCTTGCGTCAGGCCAAAGCCACGCCAGTCTGGTGCGACCAGCCGCCGACCCTGAAGGAACCCGTTGGAAAACGCATCGACCATGAACTGGTAGGAGGCCGCCACGTCCATCCAGCCGTGCACCATCACCAGGGGTGCAAGCGCCGGGTTCGCCGGGCCGAAACCCCATTCGAGCAGGTGGTACTGCAGGCCGCGGATAGGGACAAACGCGCTGCGGGGGGAGTGCTTTTCTTTGTACATTCTTTGCCAGAACCACCGGGCCTGCACTTGCATCTGCATCCGCGCGGCCCGGCCAAGACAACCAGCCCTGCATCATAAGGAGACCGCCCCTTGAAGCGCAGACCCGCCCGGGACACCGCCCGCCCGTCCCGCCCCACGCCCGACCACTACGACGCGCTGCACCGGGGCTTTGGCTGGCAGGTGGACACGCACTTCAACATCGCCCAGGCCTGCGCCCGCCGCTGGGCCGAGGCCGATGCGGGGCGCCCCGCGCATGCGCACCGCACGGCCATCATCGGGCACGGCGGCGACCAGCCGCCCCGGCGCCACAGCTACGTCGAGTTGCAGCAGGCCGCCGACGCCCTGAGCCGTGTGCTGCAGGGGCTGGGGGTGGCGCGGGGCGACCGCGTGGCCATCGTCATGCCGCAGCGCTTCGAGACGGCCGTGGCCTACATGGCGGTGCTGCAGATGGGCGCGGTGGCCATGCCGCTGTCGGTTCTGTTCGGGCCCGAGGCGCTGGAGTACCGCCTGCAGGACAGCGAGGCGGTGGTCGCCATCGCAGACGAGCGCGCCATGCCGCACCTGCAGGAGTTGCGCGGGCGCTGCCCGGCGCTGCGCACTTTGCTGGCGGTGGGCCCGGCCCAGGCAGACCTGGACTGGACAGCGGCCCTGGCCGCGCAGGAGGCCGGCTTCCAGGCCATGGCCACCCAGGCCGACGACGCGGCGGTGCTGATCTACACCAGCGGCACCACCGGCCCGCCGAAGGGCGCGCTGATTCCGCACCGCGCGCTCATCGGCAACCTGCCGGGCTTCGTGGCCAGCCAGAACTGGTTCGGCTTCGACGGCGTGAAGAACGAGAAGACCGAGGCCATCTTCTGGTCGCCGGCCGACTGGGCCTGGACGGGCGGCCTGATGGATGCGCTGCTGCCCACGCTTTACTTCGGACGGCCCATCGTGGCCTGCGACCAGCGCTTCAGCGCCGAGCTCGCCTTCGGCCTGATGCAGCAGCACCGGGTGAGCCACACCTTTCTCTTTCCCACGGCGCTCAAGGCCATGATGAAGGCTTTCCCCCGGCCTCGGGAGCGGTTCGACCTGCGGCTGGAGGCCATCATGAGCGCGGGCGAGGCGGTGGGCGATGCGGTGTTCGCCTACTGCCGGGACGAGCTCGGCGTGGTGGTCAACGAAATGTTCGGCCAGACCGAGATCAACTACATCGTGGGCAACTGCGCCATGCAGTGGACCCCCACGCGCCCAGATGCTCGCGGTTCGAGCGCCTCCGCAGGGGTGTCTGCCGGCTTGGGGCGGCCCGGCGCAGGGCTGGGCTGGCCTGCCCGGCCAGGCAGCATGGGCAAGCCCTACCCCGGCCACCGCGTGGCGGTGATCGACGATGAAGGCCGCGAGTGCCCCGTGGGCGTGCCCGGCGATGTGGCGCTGCACCGCTTCGATGTGCATGGCAACCCCGATCCGATCTTCTTTCTGGGCTACTGGAGACGGGACGAGGCCACCCGCGCCAAGTTCACAGGCGACTGGTGCCGCACCGGCGACCTGGCCCGGCGCGACGCGGATGGCTACCTCTGGTACGAGGGCCGCGCCGATGACGTGTTCAAGGCAGCGGGCTACCGCATCGGCCCGGGCGAGATCGAGAACTGCCTGGTCAAGCACGCGGCGGTGGCCAATGCTGCAGTGGTGCCCAAGCCCGATGCCGAGCGCGGCGCGCTGGTCAAGGCCTACGTGGTGCTCTCTCCAGACTACGCCGCCCGCAGGCCTGGCGGCGCGGCCCGCGAGGCCTTTGACGCCGAGGTGGCGGCGCAGCTGCAGGCCCATGTGCGGGGACAGCTGGCACCCTATGAGTACCCCAAGGAAGTGGAATTCATCGAGCAGTTGCCGATGACCACCACCGGCAAGGTGCAGCGGCGTGTGCTGCGGCTTCAGGAAGAAGAGCGCGCCCGGACCCGTGGCTGAGGTCGCCCGGGGCTGGCGGCCTGCGCGGTCGGCTCGGCTGTATGGTGTGCATCCAAGGGCCTGGCCTCCGCGGGGATACACGTCGGATGGCGGTGCCCGTGCGGTCCCCCCCCCCATCACCCGGGGGGACTTTCGCAGGGGTGTCTTTGCGCTCAGCGCGCGTTGACCTGCTGCACCGGCTCGGCCACGAAGATCTCCACACGCCGGTTGCGTGCCCGACCCTGCTCGTTGGCGTTGCTGGCCAGCGGTTCATAGGAGCCGCGGCCGTCGGTCATGATGCGCTGGCGGCTCACACCGCGTGAGACCAGGTAGTCGCGCGCGCTGTTGGCGCGGTCCAGCGACAGGGGGTTGTTGATCGCATCGTTGCCGGTACTGTCGGTGTGGCCGACGATGGTCACGGTGGTCACCGGGTTCTGGTTGAGCGTGGTGGCGAAGCGGTTGAGGATGGGCGAAAAGCTCGGGCTGATGTCCGAACGGCCGGTGGCAAACGAGATGTCGCTCGGGATGTCGAGCTTGAGCCGGTTGTCCTGGGTCTGCGTCACGGCCACGCCCGTGCCCGCAGTGGCACGCTCCATCTCTGCTTTTTGCTCCTGCATGCGCTTGGACCAGAGGTAGCCGCCACCGGCGCCCAGCGCGCCGCCGATCACGGCGCCACGCGCCGCGCCGCCCGAGCCGCCGCGTGAACCCAGCACGGCGCCGGCCACAGCGCCGATGCCCGCGCCTTTGGCAGCGCCTTGCTGGTTTTCGGTCATGTTGGCGCAGCCGCTGAGCAGGGCGGCGGTGGCAGCGGCGGCCAGCAGGGAAATGGCGGAGGTTTTCATGTCGGGTGTCCTGGAAGTCTGAAGGTCGGGTGGCGCCTCGGGCGCATGCCCGCGCATCGTCGCGCGGACCCTGCCGCCGGGCTGTCGGACAAGACCGCAATCGCTGCTTGCGCGGCAGTTCGCGCAAAGGCTGCAGGGCTCTGCAGTGGAACGGCCCACGCCTTAAACTCTGCGGCCTTCGCCTGGCGCAGCAAGCCCGGCCACAGCCTTGCGGCGACATCCATCCCCCTTCCGACATGAACCTCCTACCCCTTGGCCAGAGCGATCTGCGCGTGCCGCCCATCTGCCTGGGCACCATGACCTTCGGCGAGCAGGTCGACGAGCCCACCGCCCACGCCATCCTGGACCGCGCGCTCGAGCGCGGCGTGAACTTCCTCGACACGGCCGAGATGTACGCCGTGCCCACCCGCGCTGAAACCTTCACGCTCACCGAGTCCATCATCGGGCGCTGGTTCGAGAAGAACCCCGGTGCGCGCCAGAAGATGACCGTGGCCACCAAGGTCGCCGGCCCGGCCCGCATGGCCTGGGTGCGCGGCGGCAAGCAGGACCTCAGCGGCGAAGACATCGTTGCAGCCTGCGAGGACAGCCTCAAGCGCCTGAAGACCGATGTGATCGACCTCTACCAGATCCACTGGCCAGCCCGTCAGGTGCCGTCCTTCGGCGTCATGTACTTCGACCCGGCCAAGGAGCGCGAGGTCACCTCCATCCATGAGCAACTTGAGGCGCTGGACAAGCTGGTGCGCGCCGGCAAGGTGCGGGCGATCGGCCTGTCTAACGAGACGCCGTACGGCGTGCACGAGTTCGTGCGCCTGGCCGAGCAGCACGGCCTGCCGCGCGTGGCCACGGTGCAGAACCCGTATTGCCTGATCAACCGCACCGTGGAGAACGCGCTCGACGAGACGCTCTTTCGCCTGGGCGTGTCGCTTCTGGCGTATTCGCCGCTGGGCTTCGGGCTGCTGTCGGGCAAGTACGACGCTACCGGCACCGACCCCGACAAAGGCCCCCAGGGCGCGCGCATCAGCAGCTACGAGTCGGTGCGCCAGCAGCGCTGGGGCCGCCCCGAGGCCCTGGCAGCGGCGCGGCGCTACAACGCCCTGGCGCGCGAGCACGGCCTGACCCCCACGCAGATGGCCCTGGCCTTTTGCTACACCAAGTGGCAGGTGGCCAGCACCATCATCGGCGTGACCTCCGTGGCCCAGCTCGATGAGAACGTGGACGCCTGGGGCATCACGCTGCCGCCCGAGCTGCTGCAGGCCATCGACCAGGTGCGCTGGGAACTGCGCGACCCCGCCGTCTGAGCCTGCCATGGGCAAGAAGGCCAGCACCAGCGAAACCCCGGCCACCCAGTGGCTGCGCGAGCGTGGCGTGGCTTTCACCGAGCACCCTTACGAATACCTCGAGCATGGCGGCGCTGAGCACAGTGCGGCTGTGCTGGGGCTGGACCCGTTCAGCGTGGTCAAGACGTTGGTGATGCAGGACCAGGACGCCCGGCCGCTCATCGTGCTGATGCACGGCAACAAACAGGTCTCCACCAAGGCGCTGGCGCGGCAGATCGGCGCCAAGTCGGTCCAGCCCTGCCAGCCCGAGGTGGCCCACCGGCACAGCGGCTACCTGGTGGGCGGCACGTCGCCGTTTGCCACGCGCCGCGCCATGCCGGTGTACGTGGAGGCCACGGTGCTTGCGCTGCCTAGAATCGCGATCAACGGCGGCCGGCGGGGGTTCCTGATCGGCCTCGACCCCCAGGTGTGCGTGCAGCTGCTGGATGCCCGGCCCGTGCATTGCGCCATCGACAAGTAAAGCCATTCCCGTGACCCCTGTCTACCTGCTTGCCGCGACGTGTGCGGCCTACCTCATCGGATCCCTGTCCTTCGCACTCATCGTCAGCCGCCTGCTGGGGCTGTCCGACCCGCGCAGCTACGGCAGCAAAAACCCGGGCGCCACCAACGTGCTGCGCTCGGGCAGCAAGCTGGCCGCGGTGCTGACGCTGCTGCTCGACGGCGTCAAGGGCTGGGTGCCCATGGCCTGGGTGCACTGGCAGGGCGCGGCCTTCGGCCTGGGCGACGGCGCACTGGCGGCCGTGGGCTTTGCGGCCTTCATCGGGCACCTGTACCCGGTGTTCTTCCGCTTCCAGGGCGGCAAGGGCGTGGCCACGGCCGCCGGCGTGCTGTTCGGCGTGCATTGGGCGCTGGGGCTGGCGGTGCTGCTGACCTGGCTGCTGGTGGCCTATTTCACGCGCTATTCGTCGCTGTCGGCGCTGATCAGCGCGTTGGCTGCACCGGTCATCTACCTGCTGGGCGACCGGGGCCTGTGGTACGGCGACTCCAGGCTGCTCTTCATGGTGACGCTGATGAGCGCGCTGCTGATCTGGCGGCACCGCCAGAACATCGCCAAGCTGATGCGCGGCGAAGAGTCCAAGATCGGCGCCAAGGCGAAAGCCTGAGACCGGCGGCGGTCCAAGGCGGCTCTGCAGTGGCGCGGCCCTCCGGGCCATGCTGGCGTGGAGCCGGCTCCGGCCCCCACCGCTTGCCCGGAGGGCCGGGAGCTCGCAGGGAAGGCTTCAGTCCCGGAAGTTGTTGAAGCTCAGCGGCAGGTCCTTCATCTCGGCGCGGATGAGGGCCATGGCCGCCTGCAGGTCGTCGCGCTTGGCGCCGGTGATGCGCACCGCATCTCCCTGGATCGAGCCCTGCACCTTGATCTTGCTGCCCTTGATGAGCTGCTGGATCTTCTTGCCGTCTTCGGTGGCGATGCCATTGCGCACCTTGCTCGTCTGGCGCACCTTGTCGCCACCGATTTTCTCGACCTTGCCGAGCTCCAGGAAGCGCACGTCCACGCCCGCCTTGGTGAGCTTGCTGCGCAGGATGTCGTTGATCTGGTCGATCTGGAAGTCGCCGTCGCCGGTGAGGATGATGTCCTTGTCCTTGAGTTCGATGGCGGCGGCCGTGCCCTTGAAGTCAAAGCGCGTGCCGATCTCCTTGGCGGAGTTTTCCACGGCGTTTTTCACTTTGACGAGGTCGGCTTCGAGGACGGTGTCGAAAGAAGGCATGGGTGCTTGAGCTGTCTGCTGAGAAGGTGTCGGATGCGACAATCCGGCAGATGTTAGTCGAGAAAAATGTCTCGCTTCAGCCACACAACAGCTTCGGCATCGCCGCCCGGGCGCTGCAGCTGGTGCGCGTGGCCAGCGAGGCCGATGTGGCCGCCGTGCTGGCCGACCCCGAGCTGCGAACGCTGCCCAAGTTCGTGCTCGGCGGAGGCAGCAACATCGTGCTCACGGGCGATGTGCGGCCGCTGGTGCTCAAGGTCGAGATCCGGGGGCGCCGCCTGGTCGAGGAAACGCCCCGGGCCTGGATCGTGGAGGCCGGCGGTGGCGAGCCCTGGCACGACACCGTGGCCTGGACCCTGGGCCAGGGCCTGCCGGGCCTGGAGAACCTGGCGCTGATCCCCGGCAGCGTGGGCGCGTCGCCGGTGCAGAACATCGGCGCCTACGGCGTCGAACTGCAGGACCGCTTCCATTCCCTGGACGCGATCGACCTGGACACGGGCCGCAGCTTTTCACTGGACGCCTCGCAATGCGCCTTCGGCTACCGTGATTCGGTGTTCAAGCATGTGCCGGCGGCCCCGGGCGAGGGCGGCCGTGCCGGCCTGGGCCTGGCCGGCCGCGCACTGATCACCCGCGTGCGCTTTTTGTTGCCCAAGCCCTGGAAGCCGGTGCTCGGCTACGCCGACCTGGAGCGCCGCATGGCGCAGGACGGCATCGCGGATGCGTCGCAGGTCACGGCGCAGCAGATCTTCGACTGGGTGTGTGACATCCGCCGCGCCAAGCTGCCAGACCCGGCGGTGGTGGGCAACGCGGGCAGTTTCTTCAAGAACCCCACGGTTTCACCCGAGCAGTGCGCCGACATCATCGCCCGCGACCCGAAGGTGGTGCATTACCCGATGCCCGACGGCAGCATCAAGCTGGCGGCCGGCTGGCTGATCGACGCCTGCGGCTGGAAGGGCAAGGCAGTGGGCAATGCGGCCGTGTACGAGAAGCAGGCGCTGGTGCTGGTGAACAAGGGCGGCACCACCCACCCCGTCACCGGGGGCGAGGTCATGACCCTGGCCAAGGCGATCCAGACGAGCGTTTACGAGCGCTTCGGAATTCGGCTGGAGACCGAGCCTGTGGTGGTTTGAGCTTGTTTGCTCGTCCTTCATGACCTCGGTTGCAGGGGCGCCGGTTTCGGGCTGTCGAGTGGGGCGCGGGCCGCTGGGGCGGGGTGCCTGGCTCCGCGAATGTCCCCGCCACGCCTGCCCAGCGCCTCCTCCTTGATTTAGCTGCGCCAGGCACCCCGCTTCAGCGGCTTGGGTGACAGAGGAGCGTGCCCACGTCCGGATCTGGCTGCAGGGGACAGCGCTTGCGCTTGGAGAGCATCCCGCCTTGGCAGGCCGCCATGCACGATTTGTCCGACCGCGCTGCGCCGCAGCAAGGCATGGAAACACCGCGACACCGCGGCACCGAACTACTGAGGCATCGATGCATCGAGTCGTCAAGTCATGACACCACCCCGCGCTCGCACACAGGCGCACAGAGGCGATGCCTCCAGAGCGTTGGGCTGTGGCGTCCTGCGCAGCGAAATAAAGGAGGAGGGCCGCCAGGCCCGGGGGACATTCGCGGAGCAGGGCGCCGCAGCCCAGCGCGACCGCGCCTCAACCTCAAGCAATCGCGCCTCAACCTCAAGCAATCGCGCCTCAACCTCAAGCAATCGCGCCCCAACCCCGAGCGACCGCATCCCTCCCCAACGAAGGCGCCGCAGCCCCACCCCAACCCACCTCCTGACGCCACACCGCATCACGACAGAAAGAAAAAAGGCCCCGCTGCCAGCGCAGCGGGGCCCTTCAATGCGGGAGCCTCAGCAAGGCTTACTTCGAGCCACCTTCGATCCGCAGCATGCTGGCGCCTTCGCCCAGCGACAGCAGGCCGCTGTCGGCATAAATGCCCAGCTTGCTGCGCGTGTCGTTGATGTCCAGGTTGCGGATGGTCAGTTGGCCGATGCGGTCCATCTGCTAGAAAGC
>CAYVGD010000112.1:0-8414 GCA_964450095.1 uncultured Polaromonas sp. | reverse complement strand
AACATCCGTCCGGTGTACAAGCGCGTCGATACCTGCGCCGGCGAATTCGCGACCGGCACCGCCTACATGTACTCGACCTACGAGGAAGAGTGCGAGTCGAATCCGACCGACAACAAGAAGATCATGGTGCTGGGGGGCGGTCCGAACCGGATCGGCCAGGGCATCGAGTTCGACTACTGCTGCGTGCATGCCGCGTTCGCGATGCGCGAGGACGGCTACGAGACCATCATGGTCAACTGCAACCCGGAGACGGTGTCGACCGACTATGACACGTCGGATCGCCTGTACTTCGAGCCGCTGACGCTGGAAGACGTGCTCGAAATCGTCGACAAGGAACGTCCGGTCGGCGTGATCGTGCAATACGGCGGCCAGACGCCGCTGAAGCTGGCGCTGGATCTCGAGGCGAACGGCGTGCCCATCATCGGCACTTCGCCGGACATGATCGATGCCGCCGAGGACCGCGAGCGCTTCCAGAAGCTGCTGCATGAACTCAAGCTGCGCCAGCCACCCAACGCCACCGCCCGCACCGAGACCGAAGCGCTGGAAAAAGCCGCGCAGCTGGGCTACCCCCTCGTGGTGCGCCCCAGCTACGTGCTGGGCGGCCGCGCCATGGAAATCGTGCACGAGCAGCGCGACCTCGAGCGCTACATGCGCGAGGCGGTGAAGGTGAGCAACGACTCGCCCGTGCTGCTGGACCGCTTCCTGAACGACGCCATCGAGTGCGACGTGGACTGCCTGCGCGACCCGGAGGGCCGCACTTTCATCGGCGGCGTGATGGAGCACATCGAGCAGGCCGGCGTGCACTCGGGCGACTCGGCCTGTTCGCTCCCGCCGTACTCGCTCAGTGCCCAGACCGTGGCCGAGATCAAGCGCCAGACGGCGGCCATGGCCGCTGCGCTGCAGGTGGTGGGCCTGATGAACGTGCAGTTCGCCATCCAGACCGTGGACGGCCAGGACGTCATCTACGTGCTCGAGGTCAACCCCCGCGCCTCCCGCACCGTGCCTTTCGTCAGCAAGGCCACCGGCATCCAGCTGGCCAAGGTGGCAGCGCGCTGCATGGTTGGCCAGAGCCTGGCTGCGCAGGGCATCCAGGATGAGGTCACGCCGCCTTACTTCAGCGTCAAGGAGGCCGTGTTCCCCTTCGTGAAGTTCCCGGGTGTGGACACCATCCTCGGCCCCGAGATGAAGTCCACCGGCGAGGTGATGGGCGTGGGCAAGACCTTCGGCGAGGCCTTCGTGAAGTCCCAGCTGGGCGCGGGCACCAAGCTGCCCACGGCCGGCCGCGTGTTCCTGACCGTGAAGAACGCCGACAAGCCGCGTGCCGTCGAGGTGGCCCGTGAGCTCGCAGCCTCGGGTTTCGAGCTGGTGGCCACCAAGGGCACGGCCTCGGCCATCCAGGCCGCGGGCATTGCCTGCGCCGTGGTCAACAAGGTGACCGAGGGGCGCCCCCACGTGGTGGACATGATCAAGAACGACGAGATCGTGATGGTCATCAACACCGTGGAGGAGCGCCGCAACGCGATCGCCGATTCCCGGCAGATCCGCACCTCCGCCCTGGCCGCGCGGGTGACCACCTTCACGACGATTGCCGGTGCCGAGGCCGCTGTCGAGGGCATGAAGCACCTGCGCAACCTGCACGTGTATTCGCTGCAGGAGTTGCACGCCCAGCTCGCCGCCTGAGGCGGGGCAGGGACAAACCCGCTGCCCATGGCGGCAGCGGGTTTGCATTAAACTGCGCGCTTTTGATTTCCCACCGCCCCCGGGCAACTGGCGGCGGTTTTTAGTTTTCTGGAGCATCTGCAATGGCCACCCTTCCGATCACCAAACGCGGCGCTGAAAAGCTCAAGGCTGAGCTGCACCAGCTCAAGACCGTGGAACGCCCGGCCGTGATCGCAGCCATCTCCGAAGCCCGCGCCCAGGGTGACCTCAGCGAAAACGCCGAGTACGACGCCGCCAAGGACCGACAGGGCTTCGTGGAAGGGCGGATTCAGGAAATCGAAGGCAAGCTCTCGGCCGCGCAGGTGATCGACCCCGCCGAGGTGGACGCCGGCGGCAAGGTGGTTTTCGGCTCCACCGTGGAACTCGAGGACGAGGACAGCGGTGAGCGCGTGACTTACCAGATCGTGGGCGAGGACGAGGCCGACCTCAAGCTCGGCCTCATCAACGTGAGCTCACCCATCGGCCGCGCCCTGATCGGCAAGGAAGAGGGCGACACCGCCGAGGTGCAGGCCCCGGGGGGCGTGCGCCGCTATGAAGTGATCGGCGTTCGCTACGTCTGAGCGGCCCCTGATGCGCGAGCGCCTGGCCCTCTTCGCTGCGGCGCTCTGGTGGGGCAGCCTAACTGCGCTGGGCGCTGTTTACGTTCCCCTGCTGTTCGCCCACATGGGCAGCCCCGCCGTCGCCGGGGGCATGGCCGCCAAGCTCTTTGCCGCCCAGACCTGGCTGTCCGCCGGCTGTGCCATGCTGCTTTTTCTGGTCTTCAACCGGACCGAGGACACGCGGTTGCGCGACCTGGGCACTTCGGTGGTGCAGTGGGCTGTGGCAGGCCTGCTGCTTGCGCTGCTGGTGGAGTTTGCAGTGGCCCCCCAGATCGTGAGCGCCCGCGCCACCGGCGGTTCACTGCGGCTGTGGCACGGCCTGGGCAGCGCCCTGTACCTTGGCCAGTGGCTGTGCGCGCTGCTGGCGCTCTGGCGCCTGACACGTCGCCACTGACGAGGCGCAACCGACACAACCTCACTGACACATCGCAACTGAAGCGCTGCAACAGAAGCGCTGCAACAGAAGCGCTGCAACAGAAGCGCTGCAACTGACGCGGTGCCAGCCAGCGGGTCCGGCCGTGGCGGTTCCCGGTCCGTGGGCTCGCTGCGGGTCTGGAGTTGCAGCCTGTGGCTGGCCGGAGCGCCGTCCGGCGGCTCGCCTTTCCCGGGGGTCAGCCTGCGGTGCGCTCGGCCGCTTCCAGGGTGTTGACCAGCAGCATGGTGATGGTCATGGGCCCGACGCCGCCCGGCACCGGCGTGATGTGGCCGGCCACTTCCTTCACCCCCGCGAAGTCCACGTCGCCACAGAGCTTTCCTTCGTCGTTGCGGTTCATGCCCACGTCGATCACCACCGCGCCCGGCTTGACCATGTCGGCGGTCAGCACGTTGCGCTTGCCCACGGCAGCCACGATCACATCGGCCTGCAGTGTCTGGGCCTTGAGGTCTGGGGTGCGGGAGTGGCAGACGGTGACCGTGGCGTCCTTTTGCAGCAGCATCAGCGCCATGGGCTTGCCCACGATGTTGCTGCGGCCGATCACCACGGCGTGCTTGCCGCGCAGGTCGCAGCCGATGCTCTCAAGCATCTTCATGCAGCCGTAGGGCGTGCAGGGCCAGAAGCCAGGCTGGCCCACCATCAGCGCGCCTGCGCTGGCCACATGGAAGCCGTCCACGTCCTTGGCCGGCGAGATGGCCTCGATCACCTTCTGCGCGTCGATGTGGGCAGGCAGCGGCAACTGCACCAGGATGCCGTGGATCGCAGGGTCCCGGTTGAGTGCATCCACCCGCGCCAGCAGCTCGGCCTCGGAGAGCGTGGCAGGGTACTGCTCCAGCACCGAATGCAGGCCGTTGTCCTGGCAGGCCTTGACCTTGTTGCGCACATACACCTGGCTGGCCGGGTTCTCGCCCACCAGCACCACGGCCAGGCCCGGTGTGATGCCGCGGGCCTGGAGCGCCTGTGCGCGGCGGGCCACATCGGCGCGGAGTTGGGCGGAGAGGGCGTTGCCGTCGATCAGTTGTGCGCTCATTGAGGGTCGGGAAAAGAAAAAGCCCCCGGGTGGCGGGGGCGGTGGAAGGGTGGGGGGCTCAGGCCTTGACGCTGCTGGAGCCCAGGGCGATCTTGAGCAGATCGGCCACGGTGTTGGCGTTGAGTTTTTCCATGATGTTGGCGCGGTGCGCCTCCACGGTCTTGATGCTGATGCCCAGGTCGTCAGCGATCTGCTTGTTCAGTCGACCGGCGACGATGCGCTCGAGCACCTGCGCCTCGCGCGAAGTGAGCTTGGCCAGCAGGGCCTCGCGGCTGGCGCTGCTCTGGTGCTGCGAGAAGCTCTCGCGGGCCTGGTCCAACATGCGCTCGACCAGGGTCACCAGGGCTTCCTCCTGGAAAGGCTTCTGGATGAAGTCCATCGCGCCCTTCTTCATGGTGTCCACGGCCATGGGCACGTCGCCGTGGCCGGTGATGAACACGATGGGCAGCGGCGACTTGCGCTCGATCAGGCGGTCCTGCAGTTCCAGGCCGCTCATGCCGCCCATGCGGATGTCCACGATCAGGCAAGCCACTTCGCGAGGGTCATAGCGGCTCAGGAAGCTTTCGGCCGAGTCGAAGCAGCGCACGCGGTAGTCCTTGCCTTCCAGCAGCCACTGCAGGGAGTCGCGCACGCCCTCGTCATCGTCCACGACGTAGACCGTGCCTTTTTTGGGAATCAAGCTCATGGGGATCCTGAATCGATGGTGGTTCGGCTGGCGCCGGGGGAGGGGGCCTGAGCATCCTCGCCGCGCGCTGGCGCGGTCGTGGCCGCCGGGGCCGCTGCCACCCCGGCCTGGGCCGGTGCGGTCGGCAGCCAGAAGGTGAACCGGCAGCCCAAAACCTCGTGATCATTGTAGAGGTTCTCTGCCTCGAGCCTGCCCTGGTGAGACTCCACGATGCTGCGGCAAAGCTTCAGGCCGATGCCCATGCCTTCGGTCTTGGTGGAGTAGAAGGCCTCGAACAGGCGTGACAACACTTCCTCCGAAAGCCCCCGGCCGGAGTCGAGCACGGCGAACTCCACCACGCTCTGGTCATCCACTTCGCGCTGCGCCACGCGCAGTTCCACGCGCCTGCGGGCGCTGGGGCGCTGGGCCTGCTCGATGGATTCGGCCGCGTTCTTGAGCAGGTTGATCAGCACCTGCTCGATCAGGATGGGGTCCACGACGATTTGCGGCAGCTGCGGCGCGATGTAGTGGGTCAGCCGCACATGGTGGCGGCGCAGCTCGATCTCGGCCAGCTCCATCGCGTTGCTGACGATGGTGGTCACGTCCGAAGGCGTGCGGTTGGGTTCGTTGCGCTTCACGAAGGAGCGGATGCGGTGGATGATCTGCCCCGCCCGCTGTGCCTGCTTGGCGGTTTTTTCCAGCGCGCCCAGCAGTTCGTCGTTGTCGATGGCGCCGCGCTCGATGCGCGAGACCATGCCCTTGCAGTAGTTGCTGATGGCCGTCAGCGGCTGGTTCAGCTCGTGCGCCACCGAAGACGCCATCTCGCCCATGGTGATGAGGCGGCTGGCCGACTGCGCACGCTCGGCTTGCAACGCGGCCTGCTCCTCGGCGCGGCGGCGCGGCGTGATGTCGGTGGCGATCACCATCTGCGCCAGTCGACCGTCGACCCAGCTGAGGTAGCGCGAACGCACCTCGAGCCACTTGCCCAGGTCGGGCACGAAGATCTCGGCGTTCTCCGCGTCGGCGGCGGTGATGGAGTGCGTGGGCAGGCCCGCCATCGAATCCACCGGGTCCAGCAGGTCGTCGCTGGGCTGCACGGCCGGGGTGCCTGCCTGCGTGACCAGTTGCACATGGCCGCCCAGCTCGGCGCCGAACCAGGAGCGGTAGAGCTTGTTGGCGAACAGCAGTTCGGTGCCGTCCAGCGGTGCCACCGACACCGCCGCATCCAGGCCCTCGAGCACGGTGGTGAAGCGCTCGTAGGAGTTGGACAGTTCCTCGCGGATGCGCTTGGGCTCGGTGATGTCGGTCATCGAGGTCATCCAGCCGGCCTGCTGTCCACGAGGGTCGATCAGCGGCGAGACATACATGCGGGCATCGAAGAGCGTGCCGTCCTTGCGCTTGACCCGCACCTCAAAGCCGCCCACGGTGGTGCGGCCGGCCAGTTCATCTTCCAGCCGCGCCATCAGCCAGTCCACGTCCTCTTCCGGCCAGTAGGGGAAGGGGGCGGTGCGCCCGACCAGTTCGGCCTCGTTCCAGCCGGTCATCTGGCAAAAGGCCGGGTTCACGTAAGTGATGCGGCCCTGCAGGTCGAGCGCGCGCATGCCGGTGAGCATGGAGTTCTCCATGGCGCGGCGGAAGTTGGTCTCGGCGATCAGCGCGTCCTGCGCCTGCATCCGCCGGCGCGTGTGCCGCCAGGTGCCCAGCAGCATCCAGACGGTGAGCGCGCTCAGGGCGCTGACCAGCCAGAAGAAACCGCTGCCCACCACGCCCAGGGAGGCGCGGTAACCCTGGGCCCGGATCAGCAGGCCGTTGCCCACCGGCGATACCGGGGTTTCATAGCGGGGCGCTTCTTCAAACAGCGGCAGCAGCCGGGTGGCGGTCGAGCGCGGGGGCGGCAGGTTGCCGGCCAGGAGCTGCCCCTGGTCGTCGAGCAGCGCCACCGCGTACTTGGCGCTGACCTCGGTCGGCACGCCGAAGCGCAGCAGGCCGTCCAGCGAATACTCGCCCAGGATGACGCCGCCGAACTTGCCCTGGTCCTCCAGCGGCAGCTGCAGCTGCAGCGTGGGGTAGTTGTTGCCCGGCTCGCTCGATGGCGGCATGGGCCGCGAATACACGGGCTGGCGCAGGTCGCGCGTGAGGCTGAAGGTCTGGTCGGCTTCGCCGGGCGGCAGGGCGTCGCCCTGCGTGCGCAGCTGCTGTGATCCTGCGCTGGGCGATATCACCGTGGCCCTGACCCGGCGCCTGGCATCCAGCCAGGTGATGGCCAGCAGCTCAGGGTGCTGGTTGATCATCGACTCGGCCTGCACCCTGAAATCCTCGGGGCCGACCTCCCGGTTGGAGATGTCCCGGCTCAGCCGCATGAGCTGCTCCTGGCGCTCCAGAAGGCGAAGTCGCAGGCGCTGCTGGGCATATTCCAGATCGCGCCGCACGGCCTCCTGTTCGCGGTCGATCTCCTCAATGCGCAGGTAACCGAAGGCCGCGACCACGGCCGACAGGAACAGCACCACCGCCAGCAGCGGGCCCAGCGTGACGAACCGGTCCTGGCGCGAGGGCGAGAGCCTGCGCCAGTAGCGCTGCCATTTCGCCATCAGCGACGCAGGCGGCTCAGCGGCCTCCGGGCGGACGGGACGAGGGGTGGCAGACATGGGGCGGCAAGTGTAGCCCCGGGGGTCAGGCCGCGACGTCCCAGCGCTTGCCCGTGGCACCGGGCCGTGGGCCGATCCCATCAAAATATCATTATATGAAAAGCAAGAGCACTATTTGAAAATTGAAAAATCTGTGGGACACTCCGCGCATCGACGGCGCCGCGGCCTGCGGCGCGTCGCGCGGCGGGTGCAGCGCCACAAGGCTGCCGCCCGCCCTCCATCCATCACAGCAAGGAGACAAGCATGGCTGCCAACCCCCACCACGGTGGACAAGAACCACTGGCCGCCGCTGCCAACGACAGCGGCCTCAGGCGCGACGCCGATCACCAGGAAACCCGCGAGTGGCTCGATGCGCTGGCGGCGGTCATCGACAAGGAAGGCCCCGAGCGTGCGCACTTCCTGATCGAGCAACTGCTGGAGGAAGCCCGCCAGCACAGCATCGACATGCCGTTTTCTGCCAACACCGGCTACGTGAACACCATCGAGCCGGACCAGGAAGCCCGCTGCCCCGGCAACATCGAGATCGAGGAGCGCCTGCGCGCCTACATGCGCTGGAACGCCATGGCCATGGTGGTCAAGGCCAACCGCCACAACCCGGAAGACGGCGGCGACCTGGGCGGCCACATCGGCTCCTTCGCATCGCTGGCGCACCTCTTCGGCGCTGGCTTCAACCATTTCTGGCACGCCGAAAACGAGAACCATGGCGGTGACTGCCTGTACATCCAGGGTCACGTCTCCCCCGGCGTTTATGCCCGCGCCTACCTTGAGGGCCGCCTGACCGAGGAGCAACTGCTCCACTTCCGCCAGGAAGTTGACGGCAAGGGGCTTTCGAGCTACCCGCACCCCAAGCTCATGCCGGACTTCTGGCAGTTCCCGACCGTCTCCATGGGTCTGGGGCCGCTCATGGCGATCTACCAGGCGCGCTTCCTGAAATACCTGCACGCCCGGGGCATCGCCAACACCGAGAACCGCAAGGTCTGGGTGTTCTGCGGCGACGGCGAGATGGACGAAGTCGAGTCGCTGGGTGCCATCAGCCTGGCGGCGCGTGAAAAGCTGGACAACTTGATCTTCGTGGTGAACTGCAACCTGCAGCGCCTTGACGGCCCGGTGCGCGGCAACGGCAAGATCATCCAGGAACTCGAGGGCGAGTTCCGCGGCTCGGGCTGGAACGTCATCAAACTGCTCTGGGGCTCGAACTGGGATCCGCTGCTGGCCCGCGACAAGGAAGGCGCGCTGCGCAAGCTGATGATGGACACCGTCGACGGTGATTACCAGGCCTTCAAGGCCAACGACGGCGCCTACGTGCGCAAGCACTTCTTCGGCC